>CAJZFF010000326.1 GCA_915069725.1 uncultured Actinomyces sp. | reverse complement strand
CAGCGGGGCCCCTGGCCCGCTGTGCGCACGACGACGTCGTCGGGCAGTCCGTCAAGAAGCGCGTCGTAGATCTCCCATGGTTGTGACATGACCTCATCCTTCTGCAACCGGGCGGTGACTGAGCCTTACCTATCCTAAGCAGTCCCGTCCGACGGCGCAGCCCTTCACCCCAGTGCCTCAGCGACTCCTCGCGGCATCGCCTCAGCGCAGACAGAACCGGGCGCCACTGCCCGAGCACCGCTGCCCGCACAATGAGCGCACGTACAATGAGTGCACCGGAAGAATACTAATGCGTCACTTTCCGACCGATGACGCAATTCATTGCCGACACTCAACCGTGATATTGATTGCTGTTGAGTTGCAGGAATCTCACCGTGATTCTCTGTGGAATTCCTTAATGCTACCGTGTCAAGGCCCATGACCCTAAAACTGAGGTAGCGCTTCATGCTTCGCCGATTCTTTGTCCGCTCACACCGGCGGGAACTGACGTCGTCACGTCAGCCCTCACGCCAGTCTCGTCAGAGGCTGAGGAGCGGCGCCGCCATCTCGACGTTTGCCCTGATTGCCGCCGCACTGGGCACGGCGACACTCCCGGCTCCCCCGGCCGAGGCCGTTCACGGCGATCCTGCCGGAGGATCGGGAAAATATACCCAGGTGATCGACTGGATCGACTGGAACGAGATGACTAACACCTTGCCCGGGAAAGGCACGAGAATCCTTCCCGACGGAAGCACCGGCGTGGTCTGGTCGACTCCCTCACGGATCTCCGGCGATAAGTGGCGAACCAGTCGATGCACCCTGTCCAATGTGCGTACCACGGTCGTGGGAAAGAACGAGACGGGGCTACCCACGGACCGGGGCTTAAGTGTCGGATACTATCCGGGTAACTGGATGGGCGACGGCCTGTCTCACCTGTACAACGACGGCACCAACTACACCGCCGGGGTCGCCAAGAAGCCCTATGCGACCTCATCAAACCTGCCTCTGGGCATTGCCAACCTGAGGGACTCCTCCACACAGCAGTTCCAGATCGAGTGCAGCGCCTACCTGGTGACCTCCGCCTCCCAGCCCGCGAAGAGCCAGCTGGAGCACTTCCCCAACAAGGTGGAGGTTCCGATGGAGGGTATCGTCTTCGCCGATGCTGAGGCCTCGAGCTGGCACATCCCGAACGGCCAGAAGGAGTACATCTCCGTTTCCCCGATCCCCTACGTCGCCTCCCAAGAGGTCACCTACCGCCTGTTGGAGAGCGCCCGGACACCGGGATGCATCACGAACTCCGTCGTGGGCAAGGTCTCCGTGTCCACCCCTGTTGGTAACCGGCCCGGCATCAAGCTGCGCCCGGACGACGCCGAGTGCAGCGCCAAGGTTCGCAACGGCTACGGCCCCTCCTCGGTCATGCTGCTGAGCAACATGCGCACCGGCTACGTCGAGATCCACGGAGGCGGTCGAGGCGCCGTCGCCTTCGGTGTCGTCTCCTACATGGACTACGGCGACGCGCCTGAGAGCTACGGCGTCGCCGGCAGCGCGTTCCAGCCGGCCTGGAGCGGCGGGGAGCTGTCCGACAGCGGAGAGCGCAACATCGCCCGCGGCAAGACACCGTATGAGGGCGACGCCGGAGACTGGTACAACCTGAGTGCGGCAACGGACCAGGGGAACGTAGCCACCACGAACTCCGCCATCGTGCGTCTGGGTGCCCTGACGGACCACGATGACAGCATCACCCACACCGCTGACGCATCGAGGGACAACACCACGGATATTGATGACGAGGACGCCCTCCCCGCCAACTGGGACCGCGTCATCTGGACCGATGTCGGCCAGAAGTGGAGCCAGGAGATCACCTGCTCGGGCAGCAACACCAAGATTGCCGGCTGGGTGGACTGGAACCGGGACGGCGTGTTCTCCGCCGGTGAGCGCTCCGCGGTGACCTCCTGCTCCAGCGCCGGTAAGGCCACTGTGACCTGGACCGTCCCCCAGGACGCCAAGCGGAGCACCATCAATGGCAACGGTGCGGCCACCTTCATGCGTCTGCGCATCACCGGCGCCCCGCCCAACGGACGGGAAGCCGAGGACCCTCAGCCCACTGGCATCGCAGTCAACGGCGAGGTCGAGGACCACCAGGTGCAGGTCCAGCTGCCCAACCTGTCCCTGGTCAAGCAGGTGGACAACACCGCGGCCGGCTCCCTGGGCCTGTCCGCCAAGGACTGGACGCTCACGGCAACCCCCAAGCGCGGTAAGACCGCCTCAGGCGCCGGCGGCTTCGACTCCGCCTACCTGCCCCAGGGCCAGACGGTGCTGTCGGAGTCCTCGTCGTCGCCCAAGGCCGCCGGGTACAAGGCCACCGTCTCCTGCGTGCCGCACCCGAACTCGGATATCAGGACTCCGTCGTCGACGGTCAACTCCGCCTCCAAGACCCTGGATCTGGCCACCGGTGAGTGGATGCAGTGCACGATGGTCAACACGGCTCAGCCCGGTCAGGTCGTCTGGAGCAAGGTCGACGACACCGGCAACCCGCTGGCGGGGACCGTGTTCACGCTGGCCTCCCCGGCGCTCAACGGCGGTCAGAAGGAAGTGACCGACTGCGTCGTCACCGGTGGGAAGGCCACGTGCCCCAATGGCTCGGTGGACCAGGACCCTCGTGCCGGGTTCTTCAGGGTCTCCGGGCTCACCTGGGGCAACTACTCCATCACTGAGACCCAGGCGCCGGCCGGCTACCACCTGTCCTCCACCACCCTGACCAAGACCCTGGACGGATCGGCGCCGGCCGCAGGCACCGACGACGACACCCCCACCCTCGACCTGGGTCAGGTCACCAACACCCGGATCAAGGGGTCGGCCACCTGGACCAAGACCGATGAGCGGGGCAACCCCATCAAGGGTTCCCAGTGGTCGCTGGTTCCCCTTGACTCCAACGGTCGGCCCCAGCCGGACCAGACCCGCACCATCACCGACTGCGTGGGCACCTGCGCCCAGGGCGGCCTGGACACCGATGCGAACCCCGGTGCCTTCAAACTGACGGACCTGGGTTACGGCTCCTACCAGCTCATTGAGACCAAGGCGCCGACCGGCTACGTCCTGGACGCCACCCCCCGCACCATCACCATCTCCACTCAGGGCCAGGTCGCAGCGCTGGGCAACATTTCCAACCGCAAGTCGGCGGTCCCCGCCATCCCCTTCACCGGAGGAAGCGCTGCTGACACCTTCCTCATCGGCGGAGGGGCGGTACTGGGGATCACCGCGCTGGTCATGACGATCCAGGCCTATCGACGCCGTCGAGCCCTGGACTCCTGACTCAGCTCATGACCTGAGCAGACGGTCAGGACGCACGTGACGGGCGGCAGACACCTCGGTGTCTGCCGCCCATCCGCATGAACCATCAGACCGGACACCTCACAGGAGCGGCAGGAGAATATCGGTGACGGCGTCGACAGGCGGGGTGGTCGCCGG
>CAJZFF010000325.1 GCA_915069725.1 uncultured Actinomyces sp. | reverse complement strand
GGCGCGGCGGGGGTGCTCGACGACACCGCACTCGGCGCCTGCACCGTCCTCCGGTTCCCCGGTGCCCGGCCGCCATGGGTCCATCCCGGGCCTGTGGGCACCGGGCGACCCTGCTGGAATGCTGTGGCGGCGCCGCGGGCCCGGGAGTCGGCGGCCTCGTTCATGGGGTGGCCGACGTGCCCGCGCACCCACTCGAAGCGCACGGTGCGACCCGCGAGCGCGGCATCGAGGTCCTTGACGAGGTCGGCGTTGAGGACGGGCTTGCCGTCGGCCTTGCGCCAGCCGCGCTTCTTCCAGCCGTGGCGCCACTTGGTCAGGGAGTTGATGACGTACTGGGAGTCGCACTGGATGAGAAGCTCCTCGCCGGCGAGCCCGGCGGCCTCGGTGGCCCGCAGGAGCTCCAGGACGGCGGTGAGCTCGCCGCGGTTGTTGGTCGAGCTCTCCCAGCCTCCAGCGGCCCAGCAGTCATCGTCCACGTACCAGGCCCAGCCGGCCGGTCCCGGGTTGCCCAGGGAGGAGCCGTCGGCAGCAGCAGTCAGCGTCATGGAGGGCACTCTACCCACCGCGGGCCCACCAGCCGGTCACCCGTCCTCGTCCGCCGTGCTCACGTCCCGGTGCGCCTGGCTGGACACGCACCCCACTCAGCGAACTCGCACGATCTTCCCTGGCGTGCAGCCAGCCGCAAAAGCCCTGCTCAGGACGGACTGTGTTAGCCTGCCGGGCGGGCATGAACGACCCTGCCCATGTGAACACTTATCCCTTGAGAGGTACACCGATGTCCTCCACGCTGAACGCTTTATCAGCCTCGTCAGCGTCACCCGGCACACTCATCGCCGCACGCTGGTACGACTACATCCCCATCGCGATCTACTTCGCCTTCGTCATCGGCGTCGGGCTCATCGCCCGGTCCAAGGCGGCCACGGCCGACGGCTTCCTCACCTCGGGGCGGTCCCTGCCTGCCTGGGTGACGGGTATCGCCTTCGTCTCGGCGAACCTCGGCGCCGTCGAGATCATGGGTATGTCCGCCAACGGCGCCGAGTACGGCATGCCGACCTTCCACTACTTCTGGATCGGCGCGGTCCCGGCCATGATCTTCCTGGGTCTGGTCATGATGCCCTTCTACTACGGCTCCAAGGTGCGCTCGGTGCCCGAGTTCATGCTCAAGCGCTACGGCACCGCCGCACACCTGGTCAACGCGCTCAGCTTCGCCCTGGCCCAGCTGCTCATCGCCGGTATCAACCTGTACCTGCTGGGCAAGATCATGAACTGGCTGCTGGGCTGGCCCCTGTGGGTGGGGCTCATCGTGGCCGCCGTCATCGTCTTCTCCTACATCACCATGGGTGGGCTCTCCGCGGCGATCTACAACGAAGTCCTCCAGTTCTTCGTCATCGTGGCGGCCCTGCTGCCCCTGACCCTCATCGGCCTGCACCGCGTGGGCGGCTGGCACGGCCTGACCAGCAAGATCACTGCCGCTGCCACGGCCGCCCACCCCGACGACGCCGGCGAGGCAGCCAAGGTCGCGGCTCAGCAGCTGCACTCCTGGCCCGGCAACTCGATCTCCGGCTTCGACTCCAACCTGCTGTCCGTCATCGGCCTGGTCTTCGGTCTGGGCTTCGTGCTGTCCTTCGGCTACTGGACGACGAACTTCGTCGAGGTGCAGCGGGCCATGGCCTCGGACTCGATCTCCTCGGCCCAGTCGACCCCGATCATCGGCACCTTCGTCAAGATGTTCGTGCCCTTCCTCGTCATCGTCCCGGGCATGGTCGCCGGCGTCATGGTCTCGGAGATCCAACAGCTCAAGGCAGATTCCAAAGCTGGATACCAGTTCAACGACGCGGTCCTCTACCTCATGCGCGACCTGCTGCCCAACGGTCTGCTGGGGCTGGCGATCACGGGTCTACTGGCCTCCTTCATGGCGGGCATGGCGGCGAACATCTCCGCCTTCAACACCGTGTGGGGCGTGGACATCTACCAGCACTACATCAAGAAGAACGCCGACGACGCCCACTACCTCATGGTCGGCAAGCTCTCGACCCTGACGGCCTCCGTGGTCGCGATCCTCACCGCGATCATCGCGTCGAGCTACTCCAACCTCATGGACTACCTCCAGACGCTGTTCTCGATGTTCAACGCTCCCCTGTTCGCGACCTTCATCATCGGGATGTTCTGGAAGCGGGCCACCCCGCACGCCGGTTGGATCGGCCTCATCAGCGGAACCCTGGGCGCCCTAGGGGTCAACATCCTCATCTGGACCAAGCACCTGGTCATGCCGGGGCAGGGCGGCGCCTTTCTGGCGGCGGGAGTGGCCTTCACGGTCGACGTCGTCATCACGGTGCTGGTCTCCATGGCCACTGCACCCAAGCCCGACTCCGAGCTCAAGGGCTTCGTCTACGCCCTGACCCCCAAGAGCGAGCGCACCGACCCGCACCTGCACGAGCTGCCCTGGTACCGCCGTCCGATCCCGCTGGGGATCATCGCCGGGGTCCTGGTCATCGTACTCAACAGCATCTTCCACTAGTCCGGCCCGGACACACGAAGGAGAACACTCATGAGCAATCGTTCACTCACGGACATCCGGGCGGTCATCACCGGGGCTCTGGGGCTCATCGGCCTCTACCTGGTGGTGTGCTCGGTCCTGTTCAACAGCGCCGAGGAGATGAGCAAGACCGGCGGCATCAACGCCAACCTGTGGTCGGGCCTGGGCCTGCTGGCCATCGCCGCGGGCATGGGCCTGTGGTGGTGGATCAAGCCGAATCCCTCCGGGGGCGAGCAGGACTGATACTGGTCGGGCCCGCACTGGGCCCACACCGGTGAAGGCCTCCCGCCCATCACCTCCCATTCGATCGACGGCGCCGCCGCAGCCCCGCGCTGCGACGACGCCGTCGTCGTGACCGCGCACGGGCTTCAGACCTGAGTTGCACAGGTTGGGGTGGTTTGTGTTTCAGAGTGGGGTTTTTCGTTGGGATTGTGGGGGTGTGGTGGTCGTTTCGGGGCACTAAGGCGGCGGTAGGATCTGGTGGGTGAGTCCGTACCTGCGTCAGGTCAAGACAGCCTCGGGGGCCACGGCCGTGCAGGTCGTGGCCAAGGACCATGGTGTGCGCCGGATCGTGGAGCACCTGGGGTCGGCCCATGACGAGGCTGAGCTGGCAGCGCTGATGCGTCTGGGGCGCCAGCGGCTCCTGGCCGGCCAGCAGGTCCTGGACCTGGGGCCGGCACTCAGCGACGGCGCTGACGAGGTGGGTGGTCAGGCACCCGGTGACGGTGGTGCGGTGCGAAGGCCGCAGATCGTCTCGCGCAGGTCGGGCTGGCTGATCGAGGTCCTCCGTTCGGCCTACAGGTGTCTGGGGCTGGGTGAGGCGGTTGGGGGTGACCGGGCCTTTGAGCAGATGGTTCTGGCGCGTTTGGTCGAGCCGTCCTTCAAGGCCGACACTGCCAGGGTCCTGTCCGAGATCGGCTGG
>CAJZFF010000324.1 GCA_915069725.1 uncultured Actinomyces sp. | reverse complement strand
GCAATTGGTAGCGCACCTGCTTTGCAAGCAGGGGGTTACGGGTTCGAGTCCCGTTGGCTCCACCACTGATTTCTCATACTCCCCGCTCCCCGAGGTGGGCCATGATGATGGTCCGCCTCGGGGATTCTTTCTCCGGTACTGTGACAACTGAAGGTGACTGTGATGGATCCTGTGTCACTGGCGACCGGAGGACTGTTCTTCTCATGGCTGGCGCATGACCTCGAGGAGCTGGCCACAATGCCCGGCTGGACGCACCCGCTGTTCGACAAGGTCCCCTTCCTGCCCGAGGACATCCGACGTCACGGCTGCTCGCGTGAGCACGTCTACCTGGGGATTGGTCTCATGGGTGTCCTCATGGCTGTTGCCTCCATTGACGGCTACCGCACCCGTGGACGCTCGCCCGTCTACCAGGCCGCGCTCTACGGCTACGGCATGCACACCTTCAGCCACCTGGGCTCAGCGGCCCTGGCCCGGCGCTACACCCCGGGGGTGGCCACGGCGCTGCCAGTCGTCCTGCCCTTCTGGATCTTCGCGAAGCGGACGCTGCGAGCTCATGGGGTCGAGGTGCGCCCCCACCGATGGGTGATCCCCGCCTTCCCGGTCATCGCCGGTGCAATGCTGGGTGGTGCGTACCTGGTGACAACAGGGAGGTCGGCAGGAGGCCGTCATGAAGGAAAGTAACCTTGACTGAATGACAAGGTCGCTTTATGTTTGAGGTATGACCTCCTTGCCTGACATCACACGAACCGGGCGTGGCGTGGTTGCGCTCCTCCTGATGCGAACCGTCCTGCTCTTCGTCGGCACCGGTGTCGTTCTGCCCTTTGTCGGCTGGATCTACAATCGGGCCCTGCTATGGGCCGATGTGACGGTAGTGATTGTCGACGTCATCACTCTGCTTGTCCTCTCGCGGCTACTGGCTCGCCAGGATCGTCGCCTGCGCGATCTGCTGGCCCCCAGCTGGTCGGGTACCGCCTGGGGGCTGCTGGCCTTCATCATTCTGCAAATCGGATTCTCCGCCTCAGCCTTCATCGGCAATCTGATTGCCTATCAGGGGAATCCGCCCGCCTCAGGAGTGATGCATGGTGTTCCCTTGTGGATGGGATGGTGGGCTTTGCTCGTCATGCCGGTGACGATCGCCCTGGCAGAAGAAGGATTGTATCGCGGGTATGTCGCTGAGGTTCTCGAATCTCGTTGCCATAGGAACGCGGCACTCGTTGTTATCGCATTCTTCTTCGCGCTTCAGCACACGGCATTGACGCCGTTGACTCCGCGGGCGCAGTTTGCCAGGTTCGTCACCACCTTCTTGGTGGGGATACTCATGGGGTGCATGCGTTGGCGGTGCCGTGGCGGTCTGTGGCCGCTGGTGGTCGCTCACTGGGGTCTCGATGTGCTTGGTCTTGGGCTTCCGGTTCTGTTAGCATCGCAGGCATCATGAGTAGTGACCGTAAAGCACACGTCGCCTACCTCGTTCGGTTCACCATAGGTGTGGTGCTTTATTCTCTGGCTATTTTCGCCAACAGATTCTGGCTCCATTCTGTGGAGGGGAATCCGTGGCGATTCGTCAGTGCGCTGCTTCCCATGATCGGAGCCTGCATGTGTGCGTGGGCGATGATGAAAATGTTTCGAGAGATTGATGAGATGCAGCAGAAGAAGATGCTGGATGCTCTGGTCATCTCTTCGGCGGGAACGATTCTCACCTGTATTGCCTACGGCTTTATGGAGGAAGTTGGCCTGCCTCTTCTCAGCGCCTCATGGGTTGTGATGGTGTGGGGAGCGTTCTTCATCATCGGAACGTTGTGGACGGCCTGGCGGTACCGGTGAGGAACGATCTCAAGGTGCTGCGTGCCCAGCGCAGCTGGACTCAGGCCCGGCTCGCCGAGGAGCTGGGGGTCTCCCGCCAGACGGTCAACGCTTTGGAAGCCGGGCGCTATGACCCCTCCCTGCCCCTGGCCTTCACCATTGCTCGCGTCTTCGGCCTGACCATCGAGGAGATCTTCTTCCCCGATGACGAGGCCTCCTAGGATGAACGCCGTGAGCCGCTCCGTTGACATTCCGCCCCCGAGGCGAGGACGTCGCGAGCTCAACGAGGACACCGGGGTGCGGCTCGGCCTACACATCAAGTCGGCCGAGCAGGCCATGATGGCCGCCAAGACCGAGGCTCTGAGGAGCTTCGGACTCACCGTGGCCCAGTACGCGGCCATGCTCTCCCTGTACTACGTGCCCGAGCAGTCCTCGGCCCAGCTGGCCAGGGCCGCCGCGGTCACCCCGCAGACGATGGCCACCGTCATCGCCAAGCTGGAGCAGAAACGACTCGTCACCCGCCACCCCTCCTCCGATCACGCCAAGGTCCTCATTGCGTCACTCACGTCCGAGGGTGAGGCCCTGCTGCTGCGCGCCGACAAGGTCGCACGCCGCATCGAGCAGCGTATGGCCGAGGCCTTCACCGCCAAGGAGCGCCAGCAGCTCACCGAGATGCTCGGGCGCGTCACCACCCTCCTGCGGGACGACCTCATCGCCGAGTAGCGGCCAAGACACCGCCGATCACTGCTGTCTCGGGCCCAAGATCACCACTGCCTCCGCGAATCGCGACGGGTCTGCTCCGTGTTGTGTATCAGGTATCTGATACTGTGTTGGTGACTGATACAGGAAGGTGTTGCTCATGAAGGCCATGCAGATCGTCAACTTCGATGGCCCGGCGTCCGGGCTGCGCTACCAGGAGGCCCCCACCCCTGAGCCCGGACCGGGCGAGATCGCCGTGGATGTGGACCATGCCGGTGTCGGCTACGTCGAGGCGCTCTTCACCGAAGGACTCGTGCCCATCGACCTGCCCTGGACCCCCGGGCTGGAGGTGAGTGGTCGAGTCCGCGCCCTCGGTGATGGGGTGGATGGCTACCGGGTCGGGGACGCCGTCGTCGCCCTGACCATCACCGGGGGTGGCGGCTACGGGCAGGTCGCCGTGGCCCCTGCGGAGCTGGTCGTACCGCTCCCCGCGGGACTCGATCCGGTCGTGGCCGCGGCAGCTCCGGCCAACTCGACGACGGCGCTCGTCGCCCTGGAGGAGATCGCCCACCTGCGCCGCGGTGAGAGCGTACTGGTCCACGCCGCTGCCGGTGGTCTTGGCTCGCAGATGGGTCAGGTGGCCCGGCTGCTCGGGGCGGGCCGCGTCGTCGGCGTCACCCGCAGCCAGGCCAAGCGCCAGGAGATCCTGGATCTGGGCTATGACGAGGCCTGGCTGACTGAAGACCTCGCGGAGGCCGACCCCGCTCAGTTCGACGTCGTCGCCGACCCGGTGGCCGGCCCGGCCAGGCTGCGCAGCCTCGACCTGCTGCGCACCGGCGGACGGCTCCTGGCTTTGGGGGACGCTTCCCAGGCGGAGGACCAGCAGGTGAGCACCACGTCGCTGTGGCTGCGGGGTATCGGCGTCATCGGCTTCAACCTCGGTGCCTTCAGTCGGGCGAACCCGGC
>CAJZFF010000323.1 GCA_915069725.1 uncultured Actinomyces sp. | reverse complement strand
CGGCCACTCGAATCTTCTGTGCATCCGGGACATCGCCACCGACGTCGTCGAGCTCGGTGGCACTCTCGACGACGCCGCCGGCGAGGCCTTCGACAAGGTCGGCCGGCTCCTGGGCCTGCCCTACCCCGGCGGCCCGCACGTGGACCGGCTCTCCCAGGAGGGCGACCGCGGCGCCATCCGCTTCCCCCGGGGGCTGGCCGCGGGCAAGGACAAGGAGCGTCACCGCTACGACTTCTCCTTCTCCGGCCTCAAGACCGCCGTGGCCCGCTATGTGGAGTCCCTGGAGGACTCCGGCCAGGAGGTGCCCAGTGCTGACGTCTGCGCCGCCTTCTCCGAGGCCGTCAACGACTCCCTGACGGCCAAGGCGGTCCAGGCCTGCCTGGACACCGGCTGCGACACGCTCGTCGTCGGGGGCGGGTACTCGGCCAACTCCCGCCTGCGGTCCCTGGCCGCCGAGCGCTGCGAGGAGGCCGGCATCACCCTGCGCCTGCCGCCGCTGCGCTTCTGCACCGACAACGGCGCCCAGATCGCCGCCCTGGGATCAGCGGCCGTGCGAGCCGGCGTCGCCCCCAGTCCCATGGACTTCGCTCCGGACTCGGGGATGCCGCTGGACGTCAGCGTCGCCCACTGACGTCGCCCCCTGACGCCGGCTTCCCTCCCGTATCCGTTGCGCTCGGGGGCAGGCCGGCGGCCACTCCCCGGATGATGATCTCGATCTTGCGGTCCAGGCCGCCGCGCTCCAGCCAGCTCTTGTTGGGTGTCAGTGCCTCGGGCAGGGCCGGTCTGTCGGCTGCGGCCGCGAAGCGGCTGGTCTCCTCCAGTCCCGTGGGTCCGCCTGGCCCCGAGGGGGCCACGGGGGAGCGCATGACCTCGATCTGCGCGTGCGTGGCGATGACGGTGTCTCCGACGAAGTCCAGGACCACCCCGGCCTCCTCGACCCCCAGGCCGCCGTCGACCAGGACCTGGCACGCCTGAGCCACGGGAGCAGCGAAGAGCTGGTGGGCCCACGGCACCCCCATGATGACTCCGGCCAGGCCGGGGTAACGCTCCAGCATCACCCAGATGGCCTCGGCGTGCGCCCGCACCGCATCGGGCCAGCGCTTCCCGGCCGCTGGGACATCGACCTCGGCGGCGATCCTCTCCAGGCAGGCGGCCAGCAGATCCTCGCGCGAGGAGATCGTGCGGTACAGCCCGGAGACCGCCACCCCCAGGTGCTTGGCCACCGCCGTGAGCGTGAACTCCGCGATGCCGATCCCGAGGGCGGCATCGACGACGTCGTCGCGCGAGAATCCCGGTCTCGGTCCGGTCGGTCGGCCCAGTCGCGCAGGTCGTGTCATGGCAGCACCGTAATGGTCCGCGGGGGCCGTTGGCCGAGGTTCAGCGGTGAGAGTAAGGTGGACCTCACTAAGTTCTGAAAGCCATTCAGAATTAGGGTCGACGGAAGGTTGGAACACCTGATGAGCACGCGGACACAGTCGTCAGCTCCGGAGGCATCGTCGCACTCATCGCCCGCGCTGTCGTCTCCGCCCTCAGCCGGCTCAGCAGCGCCTGACGACGCCGCTGAGCCGACCCCTCAGGGCAACGCCCAGCGCTCGCGCGAGGGGCAGGCCGCCATCGCCCGCCTCGGCGCCCCCGTGCGCACCCGCCTGCGGATCGGTCAGGTCCTCGTCCTGCTCTCCGCGGTCCTGGCGGTGGCCCCCTACATCGCGCTGGTCCAGCTCGGCGACATCCTGCTGCGCGCCCACCGGGCGGGGCTGAGCCCAGACACCCAACAGGTGTCAGGCGTGGTCATGGTGCTCGTGAGCGCCTACTCCACCCGCCTGCTGCTGTACTTCCTGGCGCTGCTCATCACCCACCTGGCCGACCTGTCCCTGCGCGATCGCCTGCGCCGCGACATCGTTGCGCGCATCTCCCACGCCCCGCTGTCCTGGTTCACCGCCTCCACCTCCGGGCGCCTGCGCAAGGCCGTTCAGGACGACACGACCCTCGTCCACACCGTCATCGCTCACGGCCCCGTCGAGCGCCTCAACGCCATCGTCACCCCGCTGGCCCTGCTGGGCTGCGCCTTCTGGATCGACTGGCGTCTGGCCCTGCTGGCCGTCTCCACACTCGTCCTCTACGTGCTCACCTACTCGGTGTCCATGCGCGGCATGAACGAGAAGACCGTGGAGATGGACCGCAAGCTGGCCGCCATCTCCTCGGCCATGGTCGAGTTCGTCTCCGGGATCGGCGTGGTCAAGGCCTTCGGGCGCGTGGGACGAGCGCACTCGGCCTACCTCGCCGCCGCGGACGAGTTCTCCGCCTTCTACCGCGCCTGGGCGATGCCCCTGGTGACTGTCACCTGCCTGTCCTTCACCTGGGTCTCCATCCCCGTGCTGCTCCTGGTCAACCTCGGCGGCGGGGCGCTGCTCATCCACGCCGGGGCCGTCACCCTGCCCCAGGTCCTGGCTACGACCCTCGTCGCCCTGGTCCTTCCCGCGGCCCTCATCACCATCGCCTCGATCTCCTGGTCCTACCAGTTGGCCGGCGCGGCGGCCCTGCGGCTGTGCGAGGTCCTCGACACCCCCGTCCTGCCCGCCGCCGACCGGCCCGGACGGCCCCGCGAGGTGCGCGTCGAGATCGACCACGTCTCCTTCTCCTACGGGGAGGTCCTCGCCGTCGACGACGCCTGCCTGACCCTGGAACTGGGAACCGTGACCGCGCTGCTGGGCCCCTCCGGCTCGGGCAAGTCGACGCTGGCCACCCTCATCGCCCGCTTCGCCGACCCCGACGCCGGCGCCGTCCGTATCGGTGGGGTGGACCTGCGGGACATGGACGAGTCCGCCCTGTACTCCACCGTCTCCTTCGTCCTCCAGGACGCCCAGCTGCTCGCCACCACCGTGCGCGAGAACATCGCCCTCGGGCACCCCGAGGCCGACCTGGCGCAGGTGCGCGCCGCCGCCCGAGTGGCCCGCATCCACGACGAGATCATGGCGCTGCCGCAGGGCTACGACACCGTCCTGGGGCAGGACACGGCACTGTCCGGTGGACAGGAGCAGCGCATCGCCATCGCCCGCGCCATCCTGCTGAACACCCCCGTCATCGTGCTCGACGAGGCCACCGCCATGGCCGACCCCGAGTCCGAGGCCGAGATCCAGGAGGCGCTGAGCGCCCTGGTCAAGGGGCGCACCGTTCTGGTCATCGCCCATCGCCCGGCCGCGGTGCGCGGCGCTCACCGCATCGCCGTCATGGAGCGCGGGCGCGTGGTCGC
Source organism: uncultured Actinomyces sp. (assembly GCA_915069725.1). GTDB lineage: Bacteria > Actinomycetota > Actinomycetes > Actinomycetales > Actinomycetaceae > Actinomyces. The sequence goes on along the minus strand of CAJZFF010000323.1, from coordinate 217 downwards.
CGCGGGCAGTCACGAGGAGCTGCTGGACGAGCCCCACTACCGCGCCCTGCTGCGTCAGTCCGGTGCGTTGGACGACGACGCCCCCGGAGGTGGGGCGGACACCGCTCGCGAAGCCGACGTGTTGAGATCCTCGGCGCCGCGCCCGGTCGGTGCCGATGTCTCCGAGGGCGCCGGGTCTCGGGCCTCCCGTCCGGCCTCGGCGTCCACGGGCCCCGGC
>CAJZFF010000322.1 GCA_915069725.1 uncultured Actinomyces sp. | reverse complement strand
GATTCCGGCAGGCCCGAGCCGGCCATTCCCGCCGGCGTCCTGCGGGGCGACGAGCGGGCCGAGCAGGGCGGCGACCAGTGAGCCCGGCCCAGCCGGTGGGCGATCCTCTGCCGGGAACGGGGGAGCTGCCGGCGCAGGTGATCGCCCCCGCTCCGGGCGGGGCAGAGCGCCCGTTCTCGGTGTACCTGCACGTGCCCTACTGCCGGGTGCGTTGCGGCTACTGCGACTTCAACACCTACACGAACCTGACCATGGGGCAGGGCGCCTCGGCCGAGGACTTCGTGGGCACGCTCACCGGCGAGCTGCGCGCTGCACGCAGCGCCATGGACTCTGCGGGCCTGCCGGTGCGCGCCGCGCAGACCGTTTTCGTGGGCGGAGGAACCCCCACCATGCTGCCCGCCACCGACCTGGTGAGCATGCTGGAGCTGGTGCGCGAGTGCTTCGGGCTCGCAGCCGACGCGGAGGTGACCACGGAGGCCAACCCGGACTCCGTGGACGAGGCCGGCCTGGCAGCCCTGGCCGAAGGCGGCTTCACCCGCGTCTCCTTCGGCATGCAGTCGGCCGTGCCCCACGTGCTGAAGGTCCTGGAGCGCACCCATGAGCCCGCCCGGGTGCCCCGCGTGGTGGACTGGGCGCGACGGGCGGGCCTGAGCACCTCCCTGGACCTCATCTATGGGACGCCGGGGGAGTCCCTGGAGGACTGGCAGCGCTCACTGGACGAGGTGACCCGCATCGGCCCGGACCATGTGAGCGCCTACGCCCTGGTCATCGAGGAGGGCACTCGCATGTGGGGGCAGGTCCGCCGCGGGGAGCTGCCAATGCCCGAGGACGACGACGAGGCCACCAAGTACGAGATGGCCGATGCCGTTCTGCGCCAGGCCGGCTACGAGTGGTACGAGATCTCCAACTGGGCGCGACCCGGCGCCGAGTGCCGCCACAACCAGGCCTACTGGCTCGACTGGGACTGGTGGGGCGCCGGGCCTGGAGCCCACTCCCACCTGGGGGACGTGCGCCTGTGGAACACCAAGCACCCGGTCGCCTGGGCCGGGCAGATCGCCACCGGACACCTGCCCGTGGCCGGACACGAGGTCATTGACGCCGACTCCCGCGAGCTGGAGCGAATCATGCTGGGTATCCGTTTGCGCGAGGGCATCGAGCTGGCGAGTCTCGGGAACCGGCCGGGCGACCCTTCAGCGGAGCGCCCTGATGCGGGCCGAGCCACCCCACCGCACCTGGTGTCCGTCGTGGCCGGTCTCGTCGCCGATGGACTCCTCGACGGCGGAGCGGTTCTGAGGGGCCGGGCGGTCCTGACCCTGCGCGGCCGTCTCATGGCCGACACTGTCACCCGCGCCCTGACCCAGTGAGCCCGAAGCCGATATGAACGTCTGGTAGGTTAGGGTTTCATCTGCAATCGAAGGAATTCTGACTGTGCTTTCCGTCTGGCTCAAGCGCGTACTTGCGGTTCTTATTATTCTAGGAACCATTGGAGCAGTTCTTAGTCGTTTGTTGCATCCCGGTGGCCCTGAGGATCCGGCCGTCCTGCTTGGCGGAATCACTGCGAGGATTCTGCTGCTGGTTCTGGCTGTCTGGCTGCTGGTCAGTGCCAATCGTTCTAGCAGAAAGCTGAAGATGCAGAAGGTGCAGGAGAGTCAGCAGATGACGCAGTGAGCGGAGCCGCCTGGCGCGTCGAGAGCATCTCCTGGTCGCCGCCACCTGGTCGTCTTCGAGCCCTACTCAAGTAGGAAGAAGGTCCTTGTCGCGAGCAGGCAGGCACGGGCCGCTCACGATCTGCCGCTGCTGATGCAGTGATATTTCCAGTGTAGTGCCAGGGAACTGTGCCAGTCTGACTGGATGACTACTCCACAGTATCCAGGTTACCCAGACGACGGTTCCCAGGCTGGTGGCGTCCCTCAGGGAGCAGGTACCCCCGGCTACGGGCCGCAACCAGGCTACGACCCCCAGGCCGGGAGCGTTCCGGGCTACGGGGCACAGCCCGGCTACGGGGCCGGCCCCGACCCTCAACAGCAACCCGGCTATGGCCCTCAGCCCGGGGCGACGCAGGGATACGGTCCTCAACCCGCTGCCGGTCCGGGCTACGCCTCCCAGCCGGGGGCGGTCCCGGGCTACGGTCCCCAGCCCGGTATGGGTACCGGTGGAGGGATGCCTCCTTATCCTCCAGGTGCGATGGGAGGGGCGCCGCTGAGCGTCGGTGACGGCATGTCCTGGGCGTGGTCCAAGTTCAAGGAGAATGCGCTCATTCTCGTTGTGGGGATGGGCCTGTGGACTGTTCTTTCCAACTTCACTGTAGAGGCCCACTACACTGTCAACGGAGAGGAGCACGGCTTCAGTCTGGGAGTTCCCTACGGAACCTACATCGCCTTCGCTATTGGCCTCTTCGCTAGTATCGTGACCACTCACATGGCGATCAAGGTGGCCACCGGGAGGCCCTTGGCCTGGGGTGACCTGTTCACTTTCCCGAACTTCGGTGCGAGCCTTCTCGCGGCTTTTCTCACCTGGCTCGCCACGTCCGTGGGCGTCCTTCTGTGCGTTGTTCCGGGCATTATCGCGGCCTTCCTCCTCCACTATTCGGTGTACTTCACCGTGGACAAGGGGATGGACGGCATTGCCGGAATGAAGGCGTCCTGGGCCACCCTGTCCAGCCACGTCGGAGAGCTCTTCCCCTTCGCTCTGGCCGGCGTCGGCCTCTACATCCTCGGCGCGGTCACACTGATCGGCTGGCTGGTGACGGTCCCGCTGGTGATGCTCCTGTCCGCCTACTCCTACGTGCGCATCCAGGGCTACGACGTCGTTCGTTGACCTCATCTCTTCAGGTCCCCTCCGCGCCCCGCCGGCTCCAGCCCGCGGGGCGCGAGGCCATGGAGAGCCGGAGGGCGCACCGGCTCGGCTAGAGTGAGGCCGACGTCGCTCAACGCCGTCGTCGAGAACGATCCTGCCCCTCCCAAGGACCTTTGTGCCCCTGAGTCCCACCGCCTCCGATCCGCGTGGCGCGGACGAGCGTCCCGCCCTCATCCTGGCCAACCTCGGCACGCCGTCGGCCCCCACGGCCAGAGCCGTCCGGCCCTTCCTGCGGGAGTTCCTCTCCGACCGCAGGATCGTTGAGACGCATCCCCTCCTGTGGCGCCCCGTCCTGGAGGGCATCATCCTGCGGGTGCGCCCTCGCGCGTCGGCGGCGAAGTACGCCACCATCTGGCGCCCCGGGGAGGAGACCAGCCGCTCGGGCTCCCCGCTCATGCACTACAGCGAGCGACAGGGCGAGCTGCTCCAAGACGAGCTCGGCGAATCGGTCCAGGTGCGTATCGCCATGCGCTACGGGCAGCCGGCGAGCGCCTCCTACTGTCCCTCCACTCCATCCCCCGGGCCATGCACGACGCCGGAGACCCCTACCGTGCTGAGTGTGAGCGCACCGTCGAGGTCCTCTCGCGCCGACTCGACCTGCCCGAGGGACTCGCC
>CAJZFF010000321.1 GCA_915069725.1 uncultured Actinomyces sp. | reverse complement strand
TGAGCCGTTTGTTGGAGGACCGCGGAATCATGGGGAATCGCGTTGTGCATCCCGGCTGATGTCATGTTCCCATGTGCGTACCACCCCCTCTATGCACATGGGAGCCTGCCACCATGTTTTGATGACTCATGCAGAACCCCGGATTTTCAAGGGAAAGTGGTTTTGTCCTCGCGGCGCTCCCGCCGTTATGTGTGCAACCTGCTCCCCGGATGCCCGAATCCGAGTCCTGATTGGGGCGAATCGGGCTGAATCGGATCGAATCGGGCTGAGAGCCAGTCGCCTAAAGTTGGGTCATGGTCCCGGATAGCCCCAAGACCCCTAAGAGCGCTGCTAACCCTGCGAGCGTGGGTATTGCTGAGAGCGCTGCTAACCCGGCGAGCGCCGGTATCCCTGCGAGCGCCAGTAGCGCTGGCAGTGCCGGTAGTCCCGATAGGGCCGGCAGCGCCGACAGGGCGGCCATCGGCGCCGAGCACGGCGACCGCCTCAAGGGTGCTGCAAGTCCTGCGAACCTTGAGAATGCCGCCGAGCACCGACGGCTGCGGCGAGTCGTCTTCCTCATGAACGACATGCACCGCCCCAACGGCATCGTCAGCGCCACCGACCTGCTCGCCACCGAGATGAGGGCGCGCGGTCTGGCCGTCGACATCTGGTGCTTCGGCGCCTGCGACCCGGAACTGCGCGAGCGCCACCATGTCATCGACGTCGTGCCCGGTCGCCGCCTGACCACCAAGATGCCCGGCTTCGCCAACTCCAAGGCCGCCCTCAAGCCGATTCGCCATCTGATCACCCTGGGCTGGTGGCCCTGGGCGTCGGCCCAGTCCCAGGCGGCCACGGCCAGTGCCCGGTAGGAGTCCAGGTCGATACGCACCGCACTGCCGTCCGGGGATGTCACAGCGCCGGAATCCTGGAGCTCAAGCCGGGAGCCGAGGACTCGGGCACTGCGGTCGCCGACCCGCCACCACACCTGGCCGTCGACGTCGACTCGCACGGGCGCGGGGTGGGGCTCGGTCAGGCCACGCAGGTCGGTGTGAAGGAAGCTGGGACGCTCGGTGGCCGGTGCTGCGATGACGTCCCGGGCATCTGAGACACCGGTGAGAACGTGGAGCCCGGGGATCCCGGCGACCCGGGCCCCGACGTGGTCGGTGTTGAGCCGGTCCCCGACGGCCAGGGGCCTGGTTCCGCCGGCCCGCTTGAGGGCGCGCGTGTAGATACCGGGGAAGGGCTTGCCCCCGGCCAGGGGCTCCTTGCCCGAGGCGTGGACGATGGCTGCCACGAGGCTGCCATTGCCCAGGGCGAAGCCCCTCTCGGTGGGCAGGGTCGCATCGAGGTTGGTGGCCACGTGCAGAGCCCCGGCATTGATGGCGTAGACGCCCTCGGACAGCAGCGCCCAGTCGACCGCCGGGTCCCAGCCCTGGACGACGGCCACGGGCCCGTCCTGCGCACTGCTGGTCACCTGGAAGCCCTCGTCGAGGAGGGCTTGGCGGACGCCATCGCCGCCGACGACGAGCACCATGGAGCCCGGTTCGACGTGCTCGGCGAGCATGGCGGCCGCGTCCATGGCGGCGCTGAAGACCTCCGAGGCCTCGGCGAGGATGTCGTTGTCCGCCAGCTTGTCCACGACCGTCTGGGGCGCGCGTGAGGCGTTGTTGGTGACGAAGGACAGGTGCATTCCGGCCTTGCGGGCGGCGTTGACGTTGTCCGCCGCGTGGGGAACCCGGGCCTGGCCGGCGAAGCAGACGCCGTCGAGGTCCAGCAGGGCGACGTCGTAGGCGGTGCACAGGGGCTGCTCGCTGCCGAGCAGGGTGGCAGGGGCGGCGGTATCAGAGGTCTGGGGCATGGTCATCGGGGCTCCTCAGAAGCGTTGGTGGAAGACGGCGGCGCGTCCTGCGCGTCCTGGAGCAGCTCAGCCATCTCGGCCTCGACGCGCTCGGCGAAGGACTGCGACCACTGAGCGTCCTCATCCTGGTCCACAGGCTCGTCGTGCTCGTCGAGGTCCGCTGAGACCTCGTCTGAGACCTCGTCCTGAGCCGGTTCCCCAGAAGCCTGCGAGGTCTCGGTCGTCTCGTTCACTGCGTCACCGCTCGGGGCCCCGTCGGAGTCCATGACGGACTGAGTGCCGGAACTCTCCGGGATGCTCTCCTCGTGGGCCTCGGAGTCATAGTCGTCCTCGATGTCGAAGACCTCGACCTCGTCCTCCTCGACCGGCTCTGGACCGATCCGGTCTCGGATGGCCTCAGCCTCCCGGCTCCGTCCGAGCTCTGCGAGCCGGTCGGCGCGCACCGAGTGCAGACGTCTGAGGGTGTCGCTGTCGGAGGGACGGGCCCTGATGGCGTCCTCGATGATGAGCAGGCCAAGATCGGTCTGGCCCATGTCGTGGCGAAGACTGGAGACGACCATGGCCAGCTCGGCCCGTTCGATCTCGTCGAGCTGGCGCGGGTCTGCCGCTTGAGCGGCCTGGAGGGCCTTGTCGAGGTTACCCAGTGCGCGCTCGCAGTCGACCTCGATGGCCCGGTGCAGGTCAAGACCGGACAGGCGCCTGGCGGCACGAATCTCTCGAAGGGCCTCGCTGTAGTGGCCGGCGAGGTATGCCGCGATGCCGGCCGTCTCCCGGACGACGGCGACGCGGCCCGCGTGGGAGGCGGCGTAGCGTGCGTGCTCGTAGGCGGCTTGAGGATCGTCGTTGAGGAGGCGCTGAACCATGACCAGGTGCCGGGCAACGTTCTCAGCGTTGGCACGCCCCAGGGCGCGCAGCTCGGCCCTGGCGCCCCGTTCAAGATCAGCCGGCTCGACGTTGTCCGGGACCTTGGGCTCGGGGACACGCTGACGCTGCGGCGGACGACCGCGACGATCGTCTCGCCTGTCGCGCGAGTCGTTCCTCCCGGAGCGGTCGTTGAAACGGCCAGGCCTGCGACCATTGCGATCACCACGCCCGCTACCGCCCTCACCGTTCCGACGCCGTTCGTCGCGGTGCCGTCGATCGCTGCGAGCAGAGTGCTCCCCGCGGATCGACCGCTGGGAGTGCACCCGAGAGCCAGAGGAGTCGTCATCCTGTCCCACCCGATCACTGCGGCGAGAACGACCCTCCTCCCCTGTGAAACGGTGACGCGCCCCGAAGCCGTGACGCTCATCGTTGCGGCGACGCCGACCTGCCTCGCTGTGGTCCGAGCCGTGCTGACGGTCCTGATACGCCATGGTCCTTCTTTCACTCTGGCGCTGCCGCCAGTTGCCCTGGTGCTGTCGTTTACCTGAGAGGAGCCTACCTGGGCCGAGGTGCTCAGGTGTAACGGGACTCGGCAACACACCGTGTGGCGCATGCTGGTTCGCGCTGCTTACGGATGGTGGCTGGCGGCGTGTGGGTACACAGCAACTGGTTCGGCCCCCGGGGGTGCTCCTTGTGGAGCCCCCCGGGGGCCGAACGTGTGGTGTGTGCTCGGTGGTGTCCTACTCTCCCGCACCCTGGCGGGTGCAGTAC
>CAJZFF010000320.1 GCA_915069725.1 uncultured Actinomyces sp. | reverse complement strand
GCGGGGGCGAACAGCAGTACTTCTCCCCCGTGAAGGTCCTGGAGTACCTGGCCGCGGGGCTCGCGGTCGTGGCCTCCGACGTCGGGCAGGTCCCCCAGCTGCTTGAGGACGGCTCTGGCCGGCACGGCGTACTCGTGGCCCCCTCGGACCCCACGGCCCTGGCCGCAGCCCTGGATGATCTGACGGCATGCCCGGATCGGCGCGCCCGCATGGGTCGCGGCGGGCGCCTTCTGGCCGAGGAGCGCCACTCCTGGCGTCGGACCGTCGACCGGATCCTGGAGCTGGCCGGGCTCGCTCAGGATGGTGAGCGGTGATGGGTGCTCCTGCGCGTCGGCAGACAGCCCGGCCGCACCGCTCCCCCATGCGCCAGACCCTGCGCCTGGTGGGGCCCGATGCCGCGCCGCAGTGGCGCCTCATGGCCGGGGGCACCGCGGTGCTTCTGGCGGAGGTGGTCTTCCGGGTGCTGGAGCCGTGGCCGCTGAAGGTCACCATCGACTCCCTGGTGGCGGCGCTGGGCCGCCACACGGGCAGCGCCCCCGCCACGGTCTCCTCCTTGGTGGGGCTCGGTCTCGCCCTGTTGGTGATCGTGGCCGGGCGGGCGGTGTGCAACTACCTGGCCACCGTGGCCTTCGCCCTGGTGGGCTCGCGCACCGCGGCCTCCCTGCGCAGCCGGGCCTTCCACCACGTCCAGGGACTGTCCCAGCAGTTCCACGCCCGCAACCGCAGCGCGGACACGGTTCAGCGGCTCATCGCCGACGTCAACCGCATGCAGGAGGTGGCTGTCACCGCCGGCCTGCCGATGGCCGCCAATACCTTGACCCTGCTGGTCATGGTCGTGGTCATGGTGTTCCTGGACCCGCTGCTGGCCATGATCGTGCTCGTGGCGGTGGTGGCATTCATGCTCGCCTCCTCGGGCAACTCGCGGCGGATCTCCGCGGCCTCCCTGCGCAGCCGCAAGTCGGAGGGGAACCTGGCCAACACCGCCCAGGAGGCGCTCGGCGCCATCAAGGTGGTCCAAGCCTACGGTCTGGAGCCGCTGCTGCATGAGCGTTTCACGGGCGCCAACACGGTGTCACTCAGTGAGGGGGTGCGCTCGCGCCGGATCGCCGCGCGCCTGGAGCGCTCCACGGACGTCATCGTCGGCGTGGCGACCGCCGTGGTCATGGTCGGTGGAGGCATCCGGGTCCTGAACGGCGCCATGTCCCCGGGAGACCTGGTGCTCTTCACGACCTACCTGCGCACCACCATGAAGCCGCTTCGGGACATGGCCAAGTACACCGGCCGCATCGCCCGGGCAACGGCCTCGGGTGAGCGGGTGGCCGACCTCATGGCGGTCAAGCCCGACATCGTCTCCCCTGCTGACGCCATCGTGCTGGACCGGGTCCACGGCATGATCCACTTCGACCACGTGCACGCCGCCTACGAGGGTCGCCCGGTGCTGCACGGGGTGAACCTGACAGTGGTTCCCGGTGAGCACGTGGCCCTCGTGGGGCCGTCGGGCTCGGGCAAGTCCACCCTGGTGTCCCTGGTGGTGCGGGCCCTGGATCCGACGTCGGGCACGGTGAGCCTGGACGGGCACAGCCTGGACGAGCTCGATCTGCGGTTCCTGCGCTCGCAGGCCTCGGTCCTGCACCAGGAGGCGGTGCTGCTGACCGGCACGATCCGGGAGAACATCCGTCTGGGCCGGCCCGATGCCTCCGACGAGGAGGTGGAGGCGGCCGCGCGCGCGGCCCACGCCCACGAGTTCATCACCCAGATGCCCGGCGGCTACGACACGACCGTGGGCGAGCGGGGAGGCACCCTCTCCGGCGGCCAGCGCCAGCGCATCGCCATCGCTCGGGCGCTGCTGCGTGACTCGCCGATCGTCATCCTGGATGAGGCGACCACCGGGCTGGACCCGGCCTCGACCTCGGCGGTGCTGGAAGCCATTGATGAACTGGTGGCCGGACGCACGACCCTGACCGTCACCCACGACCCGCAGGCCGCCATGCGCGCCGACCGGGTGGTGTGGATCCAGGAGGGGCGGATCCGCCTGGAGGGCAGCCCTCAGGACCTCATGGAGTCCTCGGCCGAGTTCCGTCGGTGGGCTAACAGTCACCTGGCGGACTCCTTCGCCCTGGTGGGGAGCGGATCATGACTTCTTCGCTCATCAAAGCGATGACCACGGCCGACGCCGTCGCCACGGTCCTCGACGCCGATCGGCTCAGTGAGCTCCTTCAGCGCCCGGTGCGGGCCGCCAGGCTGCGCATCAAGCCTGAGGTCTCGGTCCTGGTCTCTCTGACGGACCGGAGCACCGGGCTCACCGTGGGCTGGGCCCGTCTGCTCTGGCCGGTCTCGCACTCCAAGGCCGCTCAGGCCGAGCGCCTGGCCGCCTGCCTGGGGCTGGCGCAGTCCCCCATCACCCGGTCCCTGGAGGAGGGCCTGCTGCTGCAGTGCGGCACGGTCCTCACCGACCCCAAGCTGGCTGAGCCTCTCGCCCAGGCCACGGAGCTGGGGGCGCTGGGCACCTGGGAGGCCCGGGACGTGCTGCGCTACAACCCCTCACGGCGCCTGGTCCTACGGGACGACGCCACGGTCCTGCGGCTGCGAACCGACGGCGGGGGACCTGCTGACGAGGTCCACCGCGCCCTGTCCGGGCGCCTCCCGGTCCCCGGTCTGCTCGACTCGCAGGCCGTGGCCCAGTGCGAGGGCCGTCTCAGCGTGCAGCAGTGGTGCGGAGACACGAACCTGGCCGACTTCCATGCGGACGAGGCCGACGGGGCGGCCTCCGCTCAGGGCCTGAAGGAGGCCACCAGGCGTGTGGGGGCTCTGCTGGCCGCGCTGCACTCCTGCGCCGGGCAGCTGCCGGCGGACCTCGTCGGCCGCCTGCCGCATCAGCCTGCCGGCTCCCGGGAGCTGGCCGAGGTCCACGCTCGGCAGCTCGATGTCCTGGCCCCTGAGCTGGCACGCAGGGTGCGGGCGGTGGGCGACATGCTGCCCTCCCACTTGTCTGGGACACCGGTTCTCGCCCACGGTGATGCCTCCCCCGACCAGGTGCTCTACGAGTACTCGACCGGGCGGATCTGGCTGACCGACTTCGACCGGGTGCGCCTGGCGCCGGCGGCCATGGACCTGGGCTCCTACCTGGCGGAGGCACCGTCCTGTCAGCGGCATGCGCTGCTGGAGGGCTACGCCGCGCACCGGCCCGTACCGGGCGACGAGGAGCTGGGGTGGGCGATCGCACTGTCCCGGCTGGCGCGACTGGCCGACCCCCTGCGACGGGCCCACCCGTCCTGGCGTGAGCGCATCAGCGCGAACCTGACCGCCATCGAGCGCATCGCCCGGTCTCCGGAGAAGGAGGCCGGCTGGGCATGACGGACACGACGAGGACAACACCAATGACTGAGATGACACAGACGACGGAGGCGGCCGACATGCTCAGCACGCTGCGGGCCATTCCTGGACTGCGGCGGGCCTGGCCCGCCGGCCGGGACTCG
>CAJZFF010000319.1 GCA_915069725.1 uncultured Actinomyces sp. | reverse complement strand
CCCTGCCAGCGACGCCCAGGCCCTGGGCAGCCTTGTCCACGCCGTCGCCGAGCGGGCGGAGAAGGAGCACCTGCGCGGTCCGGCCCTGCGCGAGGCCTTCGAGGAGCGATTGACCGACCTCGGCTACCCCGCCACCTGGCAAGGAGGCCTGGCCGCAGACCGCGCCCGCGCCATGATCGAGCGTCTCGACGCCTACCTGGCTGACTGTGACGCCCTGGGCGTTCGCGCCGACGTCGAGCAGCCGGTGCGTGCCGACGTCGACATCCCCTTGAGTGTCCTGAGCCCCGCGGTCCGCCAGCGGGCCGGCATGCGGATACCGGCGAAAGGCGGCAACGCCGTCCCGGTCACGATCTCCGGGCGCGTCGACCGCCTCGAGCACCTCGGTGGCCTGTCGGGAGGCGAATCGGAGGACACGGCCGGACCCGACCGGAACGGCACCGTGCGTGTCATCGACCTCAAGACCGGGCAGCGCGTCCCCAAGGACGTCCAGCGCCACCCCCAGCTGGCCACCTACCGGCTGGCCCTGAGCTCGCAGGGCCTCGACGTCGTCGGCGGAGCCCTCGTGCTCCTGGGCAAGGAGCCTCCCAAACGCTCCGGGGACGGCTACGTCCTGGCCCCGCCTGGCGCCGCCCTCGACCCCAGCCCCGCCGCTCCGGAACCCGCGGAGGATCCGGGCGGTGAGGAAGCGAACGGTGCTGCTGACAGCAGCGAGGAGTACTGGGCCGAGGATCTTGTGGCCGCCGCGGCTATGGCCGGAGTTGGCCCGCAGATCGAGGCCCGCACCGGTGAGCACTGCCGTACCTGCCGGGTCAAGGACTCCTGCCCCGTGCAGGTCGAGGGAAGGAGAGTCGTCTCATGACCCCTACCGCCCCACGCCGGCTCACCCCCCAGGACCTGGCGGAGGCGCTCGGCATCCACACCCCCACCCAGGAGCAGGCGCGCGTCATCGCCCACCGGCTGAGCCCCCTGCTGGTGGTCGCCGGAGCCGGCTCGGGCAAGACCGCCACCATGGCCCAGCGAGTCGTCTATCTGGTCGCCACCGGGCAGGTCCGCCCCGACCAGATCCTCGGACTGACCTTCACCCGTAAGGCCACCGCCGAGCTCGACCAGCGCGTCGCCTCCCGCCTGGCCGGCCTCAGTGCGGCCGGCCTGCTCCCGGCCATCGGGTCGGAGCACGACAGGGGAGTGGAGGGCACCGCTGACGCGACCGACTTTGGCGAGCCGATGATCGCCACCTACAACTCCTTCGCCGGAGCCCTGGTGCGAGACCACGGACTGCGCATCGGTGTGGACCCCGACTCCACCCTCATCACCCAGGCCCGCTCGTGGCAGATCGTCACCTCCCTGCTCGAGGCGCGCACGCTCCCGCTGCCCAACGAGAGCCTCAGCCACAACGCGAGCGCCGCCCTGGTCCTGGCCGACTCCCTGAGCCAGAACCTGCTGACCATCGAGGAGGCCGCCAAGGACCTGGCCGACCTGTCCGAGCAGTTCACCGCCCTGGCCGCCATCAAGGGCTGCAAGACCCTGGTCGGCAAGGCGCCCGCCGTCATGGCCGAGTGGGAGGCCCTGCTCGACGTCGTCGCCGAGCTGCATGCGCACAAACGTCACCACGGCCTGCTCGACTTCGGTGACCAGATCGCCCTGGCCTGCGCCATCGCCGAGTCCGTTCCCGAGGCCGCCGCCCAGGTGCGGGCCCAGTACCCCGCGGTCCTACTCGACGAGTTCCAGGACACCTCGGTGGCCCAGGTCCGGCTCCTGTCCGCCCTCTTCGCCGACTCCGGGGTGACCGCCGTCGGCGACCCCCACCAGGCCATCTACGGGTGGCGAGGGGCGAGTGCCGGAGCGCTGGACACCTTCCACCAGCGCTTCAACCCCACCGGCACCGCCCTCCTGAAGTCCGGGACCTCACCGGCTGAGGCCACCCCCGTCCTGGATCTGTCGACCTCCTGGCGCAACGACTCCACCATCCTGGAGGTCGCCAACGTCGTCTCCGCACCCCTGCGCTCCGGCGTCGTCGAGGACGGGGACCCGGTCGGCGAGCACCTCACCGTCGCCCCCTTGCAGGCCCGCCCCGCAGCCTTCGGCCTGGAGCCCGGCGCGGTGTACGGGGCCTTCCTCCAGGACCCCGCCGAGGAGGCCCGCACGGTGGTCGCCTTCCTCACCGAGCGCTGGTCGCCCAGTGCCGAGATGGCCGTCCTGTGCCGCACCCGGGCACAGATGGAGCCCATCGCCGCCGAGCTGGAGGAGGCCGGCCTGCCCTACACGATCATCGGCCTGGGCGGGATGCTCTACGTCCCCGAGGTCGCCGACGTCCGCGCCCTGCTGACCGCGGCCTCGGACCCGGAGCGCGGGGACCGGGTGGTCCGGCTCCTGACCGGTTTCGGCATCGGGGCCCGCGACCTGCGGGCCCTGGCGGCGCTGGCCCGCGAGCTCACCCGCCCCGCGACCGAAAGCGGCAAGGAAGCACCAGGACCTCACGGCGACCATGCTGAGGCCGACTCCCCACTGCTCAGCGAGGCCCTCGACGCCCTGCTGCGATGGCATGAGGACGGCGCGCAGGAAGAGTCCGCCGCGGTCCGGGACCTGACCGAGGCCGGGCGGACCGTCGCCTTGCGCACCGCCCGGGCGATCCGACGCATCCGGGAGGCCGTCTCCCTTCCTCTGCCCGACCTCGTGGCCCTGGCCGAGCAGGCACTTGATCTTGATATCGAGATCGCCGCCCGGGTCGGTCACCCGATGGGGCACCGCGCCCTCGACTCCTTCCACGAGACGGCCCGGGCCTTCGCCGCCGACACCGACGCCCCCACCCTCACCGGCTTCCTGGAATGGCTCGACGCCGCCGAGGAGCATGAGGACGCCATGAGCGCCCCCGAGGTCGAGCCCTCGCCCGGGGCGGTCCAGCTCCTCACCGTCCATGCCGCCAAGGGGCTGGAGTGGGACGTCGTTGCCGTCCCCGGCATGGACGAGCAGGTCTTCCCCTCCTACACCAGCGCCGTCAAGGACGATCTTCGTGTCGCGGAGACCGGCTGGATGGGCTCAGCCTCCACCTTCCCCTTCCCGCTGCGGGCCGACGCCGGCGACCTGCCCCCCTTCACCGTGGGGGACCTCGACCCGGCTGCCACCGACAAGCCCCTCCTGACCGAGACGATGAGCGCCTACAAGGAGGCCCTCGGGCGCCAGAGCCTGCGCGAGGAGCGCCGCCTGGCCTACGTGGCCTTCACCCGGGCCCGCCACGAGCTCCTCCTGACCGGCTCCCACCTGTCCAAGACCGCCTCCAAGCCCCGCTGCCCCTCACGCTTCCTCACCGAGCTCCAGCGGCGCGACCTCCTCCGCCCCTACGCGGAGGGCTGGGTCGACTTCGATGAGTCCCGCCCCAACCCACTGACCTCCCTGACCCAGGTGGGCACCTGGCCCCTGGACGCCGACGAGCCGGAGGCGCTGGGTGCTCAGGAGCCTGGCGCTGGGGGATCGCGCGAC
>CAJZFF010000318.1 GCA_915069725.1 uncultured Actinomyces sp. | reverse complement strand
ACACCCCACCCAGACCCCATGGAGCAAGCACCTAGGGCAGCGAGCTGAGACCAGTCAGGCTCCGCAGCCCCTCCGTCAACATCGTCACCGGCGCGAACACCACCCGACCCCACCCACAGGAGTCACCTTGCAGACCGGGCATGCCTAGCCACTCGGACACGATTCCCACAAGCCGGCGAGCACCACTCGCGCCGAGGATGGGTCTTCTCGAAAAACAGAATGCACCCCGGAGCCTGGCAAGCACGTAATCGAGAGCGTCGTTCCGGACGTGCATACTCTGCCGCAGCAGAGGCGACCTCACCCAGCGCAATCGCAAGCGGGTCGGCGACATGCCATCGACGACGAGCGACGAGGCTGTCAGCCTGCTGCAGCTCTATGTAGTGAGCAGCCCCGACCGCCGCATCGTTCATGCGCACGAGATCCTGCTGAGCCGGGTTGGCGCCACCAGCGAGCGCTGTCAGGTAACCACGGATCGCTTCCCTTAGGTCCAGCCAATCCCCCAAATCCCGAACGTCACTGGAGACGCCAGCAAGAACTGGGCGCAGGTCGGCACTGAACTGCTCCCGATGACGAGCCAGCCAAGCATCCAGCTCCGACGGCGTGGTGAGGGTGTCCACAACACGCCCGCGCAACCCCCCATCCACGAAGGTTGTGTTCACCAGCTCGATCGGTAAGGGTTCGCCATCCAACGGAGGAACCAGGGGTGCATCTCGGACCATGGACTAACGGTAACAGGTCTTGACAACCATTAGAAATGGCGCTTCCATCCTACTAATGCTTGAGGTTCATCAAAACCGTTAGGAGTGTGGGATGACCACCACCTTGCAACACTGGCAGGGTCGAATCACGGCCGTAGCCTTCACCTCCCTGACCGGAGCGTTCGGATTGAATCTGGCGATCGGGCAGTTCATTGCGCCGCTCATGGACAGCCTTGCCTGGTCCTTAGCGGCAACGAGCACTGTGGTTGCAGTGAACACGCTGGCTTGGGGACTGTTTCAGCCACTTGCCGGTCGACTGATTGACCGGATCGGCCCTCGTCAGGTGATGGCGGGGAGTGCATCGCTGATGGGACTGTCCTACGTCACGCTTGCGACCGTGACCGAGTACTGGCAGTTCTTAATCCTGTTCGGGGTTGTAGTTGCTGCAGGATTCGCCGGGTGCAGTTCAATGCCTTCCTCAGTCCTGGTAGCTCGATGGCACACCAAGAGCCGTCCTCGAGCGCTCGCTGTGAGTTCGATGGGTATCAATGCCGGCCAGCTGCTACTTCTCCCACTGGCCGGAGTACTTGTCACCATGCTCGGTTGGCGGGCCGCGTTCCTTGCTCTTGGGACGATCATGCTCGCCCTTGTTGTGCCGGTGCTGTGGTTCGGGGCGCGCAACAGCCCCAGCGACGTCGGTATCCGATCCGACGGCACGCTCGAGCAGGCAGGAGTGCCCACCACATTGCGCGACGCACTGAGTGACCGTCAGTTCTGGACGATCAGCCTCAGTTTCGCCGGCTGCGGGTACTCGCTCTATGTTCACCACGCACATGCCGAAGCTTGCCCTGGAGCTCAGCGGTAGTCCCAGTACGGGCGGGTGGCTCATGGCACTGGTCGCCCTGTGCAGTGCGGCCTCTATGTGGTTGACTGGACAGTGGGCGGCCAAGCGATGGGGCAAGCGAGTTACGCTCATCGTGCTTCACACCGCCAGGGCAGTGTCTTTCACGGTTCTCGCACTTGCACCAAGCCTCCCCGCCTTCATCCTCGGCGTGGTGATGTTCGGCCTCTCATCCTTCCCGGTGATTCCTTTGACCACCGGACTGGTGGCCGACCGCTTCGGCGGCACAGCGATGGGAGGGATCTTGGGATCATCCTGGCTCATCCACCAGATATTCGCCGCCCTAGGCGTCTTGCTGGGCGGGCTTCTGCGTGACGCCACCGGCAGCTACAGCGCATCCTTCGCCAGTGGAGCCGCTGTGCTCATTGCATCCACTGTGCTCACCTGGCTTATTTCGGAGGGACGATTCCAACTCCGCCCGAGCCCGACTGCCGCGTAGCGAGACTCGTCCGAAACCTCGACAGAAACACCCGAGTACAGGGCTTCAGATCCACGGAAGCCGACTCGGCACCCAGAAGTCACACAAGGCGCGAAAAGGTCTGCCCCGCCAGTCTCCTGGCGGGGCAGACCCCTGAGGTGGTGGAGCTAACGGGAGAGGCAAACCACTTGAAAACGGGCGGTGACATCGCCGATCAGCAAATCCTCCTCGACGACGAGCTGGGTGACATTGAGGCGGTGGCGCAACGTAAGAACCGTGTTGGAGTAAGACATGGAACTCTACTGGGCTACGCGAAGAAAAGCTGGCTCACGTCAGCCCCTGGTGACGTATTGACAGTCAGGCTGCTGCCCCTTGGGTACTCACCCATCTGGCAACGTCAGGTCCTAGAAGCTCTGCATCGCGCGGCGCGAGCAGAACCCCCTGAGCGAGCTCTGGCAGACCTGGGGCTGTGACAACGACAGGACGCACATCCCCCTTGGCCTGCAGTAACTGTCGGGTCAGGTCAGGCAAATGTACCCGTTCAGGGCCGGCGATCTGTCGGTCACGGACGGAACCGCTGGACGCTTCGACCAAAACCCGGGCAACTTCGTCGACGGCGATAGGCTGGACAAGCCAGTCCTCGACGCGCACCTGATCGTCAGATTGGGTGACCGCGCCCGGGTTGAGGGCAAACTCCATCCACTGCGTCGAGCGCACCACCACGTGCTCGAGTGCGCAATCGGCCAGTACCTGCTCCTGGGCGCGCTTGGCGAGGTAGTAGTCGAATTCGTCGAAGGCGGGGTCGTCGATGTTGCAGATCGACAAGTGCACTAGTCGGTCAACGCCGGCGTGCTGGCAGGCCCGAACAACGCGAGCCGTGGTGTCGCGGAAAGTAGCGACGAGGTCGGCGTCGGCGCTGACCGGGAAGGGGTTGGAGGTATCGATGGCTACGTCGGCACCGTCTAGGGCGCTGGTGAGGCCTTCACCGGTATGCAGATCTATACCGGTAGCACGAGACAGAGTAATGACGTCATATCCAGCCTGGCGAGCGGTCCGGGTGGTGGCGCGGCCAGCGGTACCGGTGGCGCCGATGATGGCGATCTTCACAAGGGGTCCTTAACGGGGTCGGGATCCAGACCGGTGGCCTGGAGCATGCGGGTTCGGGTGGCGTTGTCGAGGCCGGCTGCTAGGTCGGCGATAGAGGTGCCAGCCAACGAGGCACGCCAAGCATCCTCGGCACGGGACATAGCTCGGTTGATCGAGCACAGACCTGACGCGAGGATCTGCGATTTCTGGTCGACGAATGCACCCTGGCATCGGATCTCGTTGCACTGGAACAAAGGTGCCGCGCTACCTAATGCAGAAACCACGTCATCCAGGCTCACCCTTGCGGCCGGCTGGGACAAGCGGAACCCGCCCGAGGCGCCGGCCACTGAGGCAACGATGCCCGCCGCCGCAAGTTTC
>CAJZFF010000317.1 GCA_915069725.1 uncultured Actinomyces sp. | reverse complement strand
TGGGGGTGGCGTGGCGTGTTCCCACGACAGCGGCGGCAGTGAGAACGAGTGCGCACGCCGCCTGAGTAAGGACCAGTTCGCTGCTGGGTTGGACCAGGAGTGGCCAGGCGAGGATGAGCACTGGGATGGTGATGAGAACAGCGGTCAGGAGGCGCGCCATCAGCATGCGATGCCCCAGCAGGCGCTCGATCTCACGTCTGCGACTCCTGGCCTGTGCCCAGGCGCGTGCGGCGAGCCCGGCGCTGGCCGCGGTGCTGGTGGCTGTAGTCAGCAAGACGAGGGCGTGCAGGACTGCCGTGTGCATGGTTTGCTCCCTGAGGGCCGTGTTGCCGGTGCCGACGGCGTCGAAGCGCGCCACGAGGTCCTCCACGTGGTGCTCGCGCAGCCGCTCCTGTAAGGAGACGAGGTTCTGGCCGGTGAGGACTGCAGCCCCCTGGGTGATGGCGGACAAGTAGTCGTCTGGGGCGAAGTAGCCGTCGGGGACCACGGCGATGAGGCAGTCGCTGGTGCGAATGCCCTCGCTGCTGAGGAAGAAACTGACGGCGGGGAGGCTCTCCGGCAGGAGCGAGCTGACCTCCTCCAGGTCGTGGGAGGTGACGGTGACAGCGTTCACGCTCGCCCCGTGCACCGTGTTGAAGCGCGCCTGCTCGACGAGCTCCTGGGTCAAGGCCTCGTCCTGGCCGGCCAACGACCGGGGCCGGTAGAGGGTCACCTGCTGCTCGGTGACCTTGGGCAGACCGTAGTGGGCGGCGGCCGTGTTGTTGAGATACAGGGTGGGCGGCCCGTCGCCGTCCCCGGTGGAGCCGTTAGGGATCGCCCAGGCCAGAACGAGGCTCCCCTCCTGCTGGGCCTGGCTGATGAAGGAGGCTATCTGAGGTGTCTTGGCACCGAGAGTGGGCTCGCTGACGGACCAGATGCTCAGAGCGGTGGCCGGGGGAAGGGACCGCTGGGCCTGGGCCTGGTTGCGAAGTGCCTGCGCCTGGAGCACATCGACGATGAGACTGGTGCTCGCGGTGGAGAAGGACCAGGTCATGGTCAGGACGAGTGCATAGGTCAGCAGAGCGATCCCGTGGCGCGGACGCGCTGCTGCCCCGGGCCGCCGTCGGCCTCCAACCGCGAGCACCACCCATCCTGCGAGCGTGCCGGTCAGGGTTGCAGTCAGGGTCAGGAGGGCGCAGAAGGCGATGAGCTCGGCGCTCAGACGGTGGACGCTCAGCACAGCGGAGCCGTAGATGTCGTAGGCCACCAGCAGGGCGAGTAGCGCCAAAGGGGCCAGAAGCCATCGACATGCTGTCAGGAGGCTGTTCTTGAGGAGGTGGAGGGCCAAGCGGGGATGGGAACGGCCCAGTAACCTGGCGCTTCTGTAGGAAGAGGACTGGGAGACGGTGGCAAGGGCCAGTACAAGTGCCAGAACCGTCTGGGCCAAGAGCAGGCTCACGCCAATCTCGGAGTTGATGGCGGTGGACAGGGCAAGGCCCGGTGTCAGAATCCCCGACTCATTGATGCGATCGCCCCACCGTTCTGTGACCTGACTGAGGAACTGGGTGGTACTTTGCCGCGAGCCGATCGCGTACCACCCGCCCAGGGCATCGTCTTGGACGGTGCTGGCGCTGTAGGCGATGGGCTCCGGCAGGAGCAGGGGAGTCAATGGTGGGCGAATGTAGTCATCAGCCTCGTAGCCGAGGAGCTCGACGCTGGCTGTTGAGAATGACTCGTCTGTGGTATCGGCGAAGTCGGTGATGTGGCGTACCTGTGCAACCTCGACGCCGGCCTGCTCGCCGATCTGATGAAGCTCATCCGGGTCGACGCCGGTTTCACTGATAACGACATAGCCGTTCGTCTCGGCCGGGAACAAGAAAAGGAGCGACTGTGGGATAAGCAGGATGGTCGCAAGGCACAGCGTGAGGTTGAGGGCCCAAGTGGCTCTGAGAAGAATCTTCATGAGGGTGGTGCGGTAGGCGGGGCCCATCAGCAGAGCCGCCGCCTACCGCAAGATACTAATGGCTCTCAGCAGAACCAGTAGAAGGCTTCGTTTGTGTCAGTGGAGCGTCGGACCTGAGCGTAAGACCACTTCCCTGCGGCAGTTTTGGAACTTCGTGCGGTGATGAGCCCATTGTAAGTTCGGGCTGAGGATCCATGGCATCGAGAAGGGTGATGAAAGTTCGAGTAGACAACTTTCGAGTTCGTACCGTAGCTCCAGGTCCCGCCGGCGACCTTGGTTGTGTGAGAACCGGTGATCCAGGCAGGGCGAATGCCTGAGCCTCCGGCAGGACTGTACTTGACAGTAACCGAGCCGTACTCGGTGGCGTCATCGGGGATAGGTGAATCGTCTGCAAATGCGGGGGATGACGCGCCAAGAGTGAGAAGCGAGGCCAGGGTGATGGCGGCCAAGCCCTTGAGGGTGGTGGTGACTGTTGGGAGTGCCATGATCTCTCCGATCACTTCATAGGGATAGGTGGGCTGGCCAGTAAGTCAAGTTTATGCGTGACGGGGGGGTAGGCAACACTTCAATCTTGTTTTGTGGAAACCTCCGATACAGGTGCTTTCCAGCGTTTTCGGGCCTAGCGGATAACATCCGTACTCTGTGCGATCTGTCGAAATCTGGAGGCGATCAGGAGTGGTGGTGTCGCAGGGCGGCTACGACGCCGTCGAAGACCTCACGCTTCATCGTGGCCCCCTCGCGGCGCACCGAGGCCGCCTCCACCAGGAGCAGACGGTCCAGGCGCACCTCACTGGGGCGACCCTGACGGTCCCAGTCACCGGTGCCGACGTCGTGCCAGAAGCGACCCCAGCGCGCCTCCTGGGCGGCGTCGCGGTCATGATCCTTGCTCGTCATCTGGGCCACGACCAGACGGGTCTCATGGCGAGCCAGGACCAGGACGGGCCGGTCCTTGCCCTGGGCGGGATCCTCCTCGAAGGGAACCCAGGCCCACACCACCTCGCCGGGGTCGGCCTCGCCATCGGGGTCGGGGGAGTAAGCGAAGTCGGGCAGCCCCAGGGCGGAGACGTCGTAGACGCTGACGCCTCGCGCCGAGGGGGCCGTCGCGTAGGGCGTCAGCGCGTCCCGGATGACCGTGAGCATGAAGGCCACGAAGGCCTCGCTCGATCCTTGCGCGTTCGAGCGGGCGATCGCCTCGTAGTAGCCCTCCTGGCGGTCCCGGATCACGCTCTCGATCGGCAACCACGCCAGTGCCGGACGCCAGTGCGACAGCAGCAGCGTGTGCCACAGGCGCCCCGTGCGGCCGTTGCCGTCCGAGAAGGTGTGGATGAACTCGAACTCGTAGTGGAAGACGCAGGAGGCCGTCAGCGGGTGCAGATCGGTCGAGGTCATCCAGGCGAACAGATCCGTCATGACCTCGGGGATGCAGCGGGCCGGTGCGCCGGCGTGGATGAGCCCTCCTTCTTCGAAGACGCCCGTGTTCCCCGCGCGGTACCGCCCGGCGTCATCGATGAGTCCGCGCATCATGACGCCGTGGGCGCGCAGCAGGTCGTCGGGGGAGAGGGGGTCCAG
>CAJZFF010000316.1 GCA_915069725.1 uncultured Actinomyces sp. | reverse complement strand
GTGGTGGCTGCCGTCGTCGTCTGGGTGCACTGCACGAGGGGTGGGTGTTACTGGACGAGGGTTGGGGGTACTGGGGGTAGGTGGGGCCTTCGTGCAGTACGCACAACTCTTGGTCAGTGGATCCCGACCCTCGTGGATCAGACCAACTCGAGGTAAGACTTGGGCCAACTCTGGGCGGGGCCGGAGTCGAACCATGACCACCGGACCCCAGCGCAGGCGGCGGGCAGGGAACGGTGGAGGAGAACCTGTGACGGAGGCGCCGGGCACTGCCGCAAGCCCCACGGACTCTCGCTCCTACGCGGCCCGGTGTCCACAGTGCTGACATTAACGGGCCCAACGTCAATGTTCCCAGCGGGGATCGTTGGAATCCTAAGGTTCTTCTCCGGTGTGCGGCTCCGGTGCGCCTTTAATGTCAGCACCCTGGACGCCAGGGCCACCAGCCCGACGGCGCCCCACCGGCCGCGACCACACCGCCTCCAAGGGCTCAGTCCTCCCCCTGGGCCGAGAACGCTGGAGGAGGCTGCGCGTCGGCGTCCGCCGTGTGCTCCCCGAGTCAGGGACGGTTCAGGCCCTGACGGCGCTCCTGCCTCGCTCGGAGTCCCTGCTGGACACCGAGCACGCCGTTGAGTTCGACGTACTCGCCCGTCTCCTGGGTGTATCCGCGCGCGATCGCCCACTCCCAGATGCGGTCCAGCTCGGCGGTGCCTTTCGCCTCCAGCGCCTGGGCACTGACTCCGGACCAGGTCAGACCCGCCAGTGTGAATGCCTTGCCGGCGGGGTCGACGACGTGCCCCTCGGCATGACGGATCTGGACCTTGCCGGCGGCGACGCCCAGGGCCGCCGGCGCACCGGAGACCTTGACGAACAGCCCCGTGCGCGACCGCGGCCAGGGAATATCGCGGCCCCTTCCTCCGGCCCCGATGTGGATGCCCGTGGCGTCGAACACCGTGCGCACCGACATGAGGAACAGGACGCCGAGCAGCAGAACCAACCCGAGGAGCAGCAAGACGACGAAGCTGACCGTCGGCCCATTGGAAAGAAGCTCCTTGACCGCCGCAACCAGGCACACCAGCCCAAAGCCGCCGCCGACGAGGAACTGGATACGGCTGGCGGTCGTCGCCGTGGGCTTGAGGACCAGCCTGTCCTGTTCCACGGGGATGGGGCCGAGCCGGGAGGGCTGGTACTCGTACTGCGGGGCCGAGGAGGACTGCTGCGCGCCCGCGACGCCGTAGGAAGCCGGCTGAGTCCCTGCGAGTTGTCCAGCCTGCTGACCGTACTGGGCCTGAGGTCCGGGGTGACCGTACTGCGCGGCAGCGGCCTGACTCGCCTGGCCGTACTGGGCCTGAGGTCCGGGGACGCCGGCTTGGCCGTAGGGGTTCTGCTGGGCGGGGGCGCTGTACTGGCCGGGCTGGCCGGGCTGACTGTAGGGGCCGTTGACCGGTGGCTGGCTCATGAGCACTTTCCTCGACGGTTCTTCACGTGCGCGGAGTCCTGATCGGACCTGGACAGGATACCGAGACAGTCGCACGGCAGCCTCAGGCAGGGCTCCCCATCGCACCCCTGGCGACGAGGTGGGCCGCAGCAATCCTCATAGTCCCCGTGGTCCTTTCTCATTCAGCGCGGAGGCGCTCAGGACTCACGTACGTATCGGTCTCCCAGGTGTAGCCGCGCGCGACGGCCCAGCTCCAGATCCGATCCAACTCCGCCGCGCTTCTGCGCTCCATACAGGACCTGGATATTCCCCTGCGCGACATTCCTGCAAGCCAGACAACCTGCCCCTCGGAGTCAAGGACGTGGGTCCGAGCGGCCAGACTCATGCCGGGGAACTCATCCGGGCTCAGGTTCCCATCGCTCAGGAATACCAGAATCACGATGAAGAGTCCGGCGAAGGCCATGATGAGGAGTCCCAGGACCGGGTTCTTAGCCGGCCGCTGGACGACCAGGCCGCTGCGGGAGCGGGGCCACGGGGCATCGTGCGCGCTCCACAGGCCCCGCACATGGATCCCATCCGCATCGAACTGCGTCCTCCTTGAGGCCGCCACCGCGACAGGGACGAGGAGCAACAGCCCGAGTATCAGCGCCGTGAAAAAGGCGCCGCCCCATTCCCCCACGAAGAGTCGCGCGACGTTCAGCAGGTATAGCCCTGGGATACCGCAGAAAATGAACACGATCCAGCCGGAGCCGGTAAACGCGGTTCGGCGCACCAGCTTCTCCGTGACCGGCGAGATCGGCGGCACCCGATGACGCCGTCCCGGGTTCCACTGGGCAGGCCAACCATTGGGATCGTTGACCGGCGGCTGACTCATGAATATTTTCCTCAAGGGGTTCTTCGGACTTATGGGGGCTGACGACGCTTTGTCAGCCTATCGCCCTGGCTCTGTGCCGGCTTTTGGTAGAACTCCCCATCGGCCCAGCCTGCGCTTGGCGGTTATCTGTCGCCGGTCAGGCGGCGCAGCACGCGTACCCGTGGACTCCAGGACGCGGGCCGGGCCACCGAACCGGTCGCCTCCCGCTCGGCGTTGTCGAGGAGGTCCTCGACGACGGCGTCGTGCAGGGGCTCGACCACGGCCGAGAACATGAGCCGCATGGCGCCGCGGGCACGGCCGATGAGGACGTGGCGGATGCGGGTGCGCTCATCGTCCAGGGTGTCAAGGCTCAGTTCATGGGCGCCGATGATCCCTGTTCGCGGACGGAAGGTGAACCGCACTCGCCGGCCGGGCTCGTACTCGCTGACGTAGTAGCGGATGACGCCATGGCCGCCGTCGGCTCCCACCGCCAGGGGTCGGTCCAGGACCATCGGTGTCCAGGACTGCGAGGGCCAGAGCCGGTCGTCCTTCTGTCCCAGCCCGTCAAGCAGGGCCCCAAGGGACTCGATAGGGGCGTTGATGACGCGTTCGTGAACGTTGCGGATCATGAGTGCTCCTCCACGGTGGTCGCCTGGCTGTCACACAGCCGCCGGTCGTTTGTCCGACAGGATCGCACCCGACCATGAGGTCGCACAGGACTGCGGCGCGCCGCAGCGAACCACACCCGGCCCATCCAGGGCGGTCAGCTCACAGGTGCAGGAGCATGCGGGCGTTGCCCAGGGTGTTGGGCTTGACGCGGGCCAGGTCGAGGAACTCAGCCAGACCGTCGTCGTGGGAGCGCAGCATCTCGGAGAAGACGTCCGCACCCACTGGGGTGCCCTCGATCGGCTCGAAACCGTGGGCGCCGAAGAAGGGCTCCTCGAAGGTCATGCAGAACACCCGCTTGAGCCCCATCTCCCGGGCCTGCGCGATGAGCTCGCGCAGGATGGCTGAACCGAGCCCGGTCCCCACGGCGTCGGGATGAACGGCCAGGGTACGCACCTCGGCGATGTCGTCCCACATGACGTGCAGAGCCCCGCAGCCCACGATCCTGGGCGTAGCCGACGCCTCGCAGCCGTCTGCTCCACCGGGCCCGGCGACGCCGGGGATCTCCTCGGCGACGATGAACTCCTGGATGTCCTCGAAGTAGGAGATGAGGTCCTTGGCGAC
>CAJZFF010000315.1 GCA_915069725.1 uncultured Actinomyces sp. | reverse complement strand
GCTCGTCTCCGCGGGACTGGGGGCGCTTCCAGTCCACGTCGAGAACGACGTCGACGCCTACGCCGCCGGAGAGGCCTGGCTCGGCGCCGGTACCGGGGCCGAGGTCGTCCTCATGGTGGCGGTGGGCACCGGGGTCGGCGGCGCCCTCGTCCTCGATGGGCGAACCCGCAGGGGCGCCCATCACGTGGCCGGCGAGATCGGCCACGTCCCCGTCCCCGGGGCTCAGGGCGAACCCTGCACCTGCGGCAGGACGGGGCACCTGGAGGGCGTCACCGCCGGGCCCCAGATCCACCGCCGCTACCTGGCCAAGGGTGGAGACCCCGACGTTCCCGACGCCCGCGGGGTCGAGGAGCGCGCCGCTGCCGGGGACGACATCGCCGCGGAGGTCTACCGCGACTCGGCCGCCTGCCTGGGCAGAGCCCTGGCAGGACTGGTCACCGTGATCGATCCCGACGTCGTCGTCGTCTCCGGCGGCCTGGCCCGCGCCGGTGACCTGTGGTGGGAGCCCCTGCGGCAGACCTTCGCCGCAGAGATCATCGACCCCCTGGCCCCCATCAAGATCCTTCCCGCCACCCTGGGGACCACTGCGCCGATCGTCGGCGCGGCTCGCGGTGCCCTCGCCCTGGCCGCCAGCAACGACAACCACCGCCCCTAGCCTCACGCCTCGGGCCCCATCAGACAGGACACACTTATGACCGAGCAGTCACCCTCACAGTCGTCAACGCAGGCGCAGACCGCCTCCGCGGGGATGCACCCCGTCCTGGAACGCCTCAGGGGAGGGCTCATCGCCTCCGCCCAGGCCTACCCGGGCGAGCCCATGCGCGACCCCCGCACCATGGACCAGGTGGCCCAGGCCTGCGTCGCCGGCGGGGCCGTCGGCATCCGTGCACAAGGACTGGCGGACCTGGCCCTCATCTGCCAGCACGTCGACGTCCCCGTCATCGGCCTGTGGAAGGACGGGCACGACGGCGTCTTCATCACCCCGACCCTCACCCACGCCATCGCCGTGGCCGCCACCGGAAGCCAGATCGTGGCACTGGACGGCACCCGGCGCCCCCGCCCCGACGGGCTGAGCCTGGCCCAGACCGTCGAGGGGCTGCGGGCGGCCCGTCCCGAGGTCCTCATCATGGCCGACTGCGGCTCCCTGGATGATGCCAAGGCCGCACAGGACGCGGGAGTGGACATTCTGGGGACCACCCTGGCCGGCTACACCGGGGAGCGTCCCAAGACCGACGGGCCCGACCTCGAGCTCGTCGACCAGGTCGCTGGCATCGCGGAGGTCCCGCTCGTGGTGGAGGGCAGGGTCCACACGCCCGCGCAGGCGGCCGCAGCCATGGAGCACGGCGCCTTCGCCGTCGTCGTCGGAACCGCCATCACCCACCCGACAACCATCACCTCGTGGTTCGCCAGTGCGCTGCCCGGCGCCCTGTGGAAGGAATGAGCGGAAGGGCGCAAGGAAACGGCGCCGTTCCGCGACTCGCTCCGCGTGTGACGGATGTGACTGTTGTGGTGCAAATGTGCGAATTGTTACTCGCTACCCAGCGCGACACTCCGGTCTGACCTGACAAACCCAAGGTTTTATGCGTAGCGTTGCCAGAAGTGGCACCACACAAGGGTGTCCGTCCACGATCGAGAGGGAAGACATGTCCGTCAACCGCACCGAGCTCATCGCCGCCATCGCCGAGAAGGCCGGCCTGACCAAGACCGACGCCGACGCCTTCCTGGGAGCCTTCCAGGATGTCCTCGTTGAGAACGTCGCCAAGGGTGAGGCCGTGAAGATCACCGGCCTCATGGGTATCGAGCGCGTCGAGCGTGCCGCACGCACTGGCCGCAACCCCCGCACCGGTGAGGAGATTCAGATCCCCGCCGGCTACGGTGTCAAGGTCACCGTCGGCTCCTCGCTGAAGAAGGCTGTCGCCGAGTGATACGTGGGGCCGCGCCCCTGATGTCCTGATTCCGGCCCGTTGCCGCCCAGTCGAGGCGTGGCAACGGGCCGAATCGTGTTCTCCTGCGGTGCCCTCCTCATCGGGCTGATGATGCTCAGGGCGGTTCTCCGGGAGGATGTCGGGATCAGTGATCTCCTCCCTGCGGCCGAGGGCTGAATAGGATAAGGCTTTTACAGTGGAAACATGTCTGCTTCCACATTCGCGGTGAGCTCGCCCGACGGCACAGACGCGGTTGGCGCACTGGCCGGGGCCTCGCCCGCTCCTGCCTCCGTTCCAGCACTTCAGATGAGGGGGCTGGTCAAGGCCTTCGATCGCAAAGTCGCGGTGGATCGGTTGAGCCTCGACATTCCCGTATCGAGCTTCTACGGCATCGTCGGCCCCAACGGAGCGGGCAAGACGACCAGTCTGTCGATGGCCACCGGCCTGCTGCGACCCGACGCCGGTCAGGTACTCGTTCATGGCGTTGACGTGTGGACACAGCCTCAGCGGGCCAAGACCCTCCTGGGGGTCCTGCCCGACGGGCTGCGCACCTTCGACCGTCTCAACGGTCTTGAGCTCGTCACCTACTCCGGACTCCTGCGCGGGCTCGAGCGCGACGTCGTCGTGCCCCGGGCGACCGAGCTGGTCAAGGTACTGGGGCTGTGGGATGCCGGAACCACCCTGGTAGCCGACTACTCGGCGGGTATGCGCAAGAAGATCCACCTGGCCTGCGCCATGGTTCACTCGCCCTCCATTCTGGTCCTGGATGAGCCCTTCGAGGCCGTCGACCCGATCTCCGCCCAGACGATCCAGGCGATCTTGCGGGACTACGCCGCCGCCGGCGGCACCGTGGTCATCTCCAGCCACGTCATGGCCACCGTGCAGCGCCTGTGCGACCACGTGGCCATCATCAATGCCGGCCGGGTTGTCGCCGCAGGCACGACGGAGCAGGTCGCCGCCGGTGCGGACCTCGAGCAGCGCTTCACCGAGCTGGTGGGGGCCCAGGTACGGACGGAGGGGCTGTCGTGGTTGCGACCCTCGTCCGACTGAGGTGGAGAATCACCCTCAACGCCCTGGGGCGCAGTGTGTGGATCCTGCTGGCTGCTCTGCTCGGAGCCGCCTGGGCATTCAGCGCGACCATCTCGGTGGGGGCCGGTGCCGTAGCGCTCGGTCTTCATGCCCCGACCCCGCTCGCCTCGACCACCATCGGCGCTCTGGGAGCGCTGGCGACCCTGGGCTGGACCCTGGTGCCGCTCCTGCTCACGGGCGTCGACTCCACGCTCGACCCGCGGGCGCTCGCTCCATGGATCGCCCCCTCCCGCTCCCTGGTCAGAGGGCTTGCCGTGGCCGGAGCCGCGGGGATTCCGGGCATTGCAACCGGCGTCTGCGCCGTTCTGCCCGCCCTGGTCTGGGCGGTGGGCGGGCATTGGGCCGCCGCCGGCCTCGCACTGGTCCTCGCTCCGGTTGCCCTGGCGACCTGCGTGCTCACCTCCCGCATCGTCGTGATCGGCACGGGCGCATCGACCACCCGCCGAGGCCGAGACCTCATCGGCGCCATCGGAGGAGTGGCCGTCATCGGGGCCGCCCTCAT
>CAJZFF010000314.1 GCA_915069725.1 uncultured Actinomyces sp. | reverse complement strand
TGCCCGGTCATCCGGGTGAGGACTGAACGCAGGAGCTGCCACTGCTCCTCGGCGACGAAGTCCGGCGTGCGCAGGATCCAAGCGCTCCGGAGCCCAATGACCGTGATGAGCACGCCCAGGAGGGTGAACCCAGCAGGCAGGAGCAGAACAGGGGAATCGAATACGAAGGAACGTCCATGAGTCTCCTCCTCCATCCTCATCAAGGGGATGGTCATGATGACAAAGGAGAACGACAGCAGGGAGAAGAAGGCTCCGAATCCGACCATAGCCAATCTGCTCCCCATTCCTGGTCCCCACTGCCTACCGGGTGCCGCGGTGCCCGGATCATAGGAGGAGACGGCGGCCTTGACCGCCTGCTCGACCTGTTCTCGGCCGGCGATGGATGCCGGCACCGTGAACCGCTCGCGAACCAGGGGGAGCCTGGAGTCGGAGCCGAGCCCGGACTCGTAGTAGTACGTGCGCACGGTCCGAACGTTCCCACTGTCGTTGGACGTGGTGCTGACCGAAATGTTGCTGACGCGGGCCGGGACCCTCTGCTCGACTGTGATGACGCCGCCTTCCTGGCGTACTCGCACCGCGGGGAGCTTCCAACGGGCGATCGCGGGGCCGTAGCGACGACTTGCAGGCGTGGGGCTGGGCATGCTCATCTGGGTGTGTCTCCGTGGGGTGGGGGCAGAACTCAGATCAGTCCTGCCTGATGGCGCAGCTCGTTGTCCTTCTGCTGTATCCAGTGTCTGCCGATCACAATGGTGGCGAGTGCCGTAGTGATGATGACCAGGACAAGGACCGAGTTCCATATCAGGGCGTGGGTGTGAGCCTCATGCGAGGAGGAGCTGGTCGAGAACGCAGTCTGATTCAGCATCACAGAGGCGAATATGGCGAGAACAGCCACGACGAACTCAACCAGGAACACGATCGCAGCAAGGTTCCAGTAGCGCTCGCGCCGGCGAGCATCGCACCACGCGGGCAAGGAGGGGACGTCGACATCCTCCCAGCTGAGTTCTCGCGGCTCTTCTCCTCCGGGCATCATGCGGGGATAGGAGACGAGGAGACGGTCGCACTGCTTGGAGGCGTGGGAGAGGAGCGCGCCGAAAATGCTGACGCCGAAGAGCAGAGGAATGAGCGTGAGCTGTCCAGCGGCGATGAACAGCAGGAAGATCACGATCCCCACGAGCAGGAAGACTGAGGCGAAGACGGTCATGCCGACCAGGGCGCGTCGTCCGTGCCTGACGCGCTTGGCGACGTCGTAGGTATCCGGCCACGGGGGACCCATGCGCCCGTCACGAGTGACGCCACGCGCGAGGGACCCTCCGTTCGGGTGAGTGATGAGATCTCGGCGCAGGCCCGCCTCAATGTCCAGGGGACGTGACGAACCGGGCTCCTGCCCTGCCAACTGGGTCAGGGTCTGACGCAACAGCCCCCACTGCTCCTCGGCCACGAACCTCGGAGTGCGCAGGACCCAGGCGGCGCGCACGCAGGCGACTGTAATGGCCAGCGCCACGAGGGTGAAGACGCCGGAAAGAACCGTGAAGACCTTATGGGCACTGGCGAAGAGATCGCCCGGGGGTGCAATGGAGGGGTGTCGAAGGAAGGAGACGGTGAGAACCAGGCCGGCTACCGCCAGCCCCAGCGAGGAGAAGACCTGCAGCAGCCGTAGCAACCCGACCCCACCGAGCAGAATGGACGGCGCCGCCGTGCCCGGGTCATAGGCGGCGATGGCCTGGTCCACGGCTTGACGCACCCGCTGCTCACTCGCCGCACTGGCCGGAACAGTCAGACGCTCCTTGACGAGTGCAAGGCCGGTCGGAGACCCCAGACCGGACTCGAAGCTCGGAATGTCATGGTGCTCCACGTAGCCGCGGTGAGCTGAGTCGTAACTGCTGCGTGTCTGAATGCTCTCCACACGGGCTGGGACCCGCTGCTCGACCGTGATGACATCGCCGCGTCTGCGTACCCTCACTGAGGGCAGCATCCAGCGCGGGATGTCGGGACCATGGCGTTGGCTCTCAGGTGTGGATGCGGAAGTCACTCAGGCTCTTCTCGTCGGGAACGTCGCCCTCGAGCATAGGCCCATGAAATGACCTGAGGGAGGATTATGGGGATCTCATCAAGAGTCTAGTTGGGCAGAGGCGTTAGCATCGGCCTTCATGGACTCCTTTGAGATGACCGTTGCTGCTGACGGCGACCTGCCCGCACTGGTCCTGTCGGTCCCCACCGGAGACGACCTCGACCGCATCACCGAGATTTGCCAGGATACGGACATTCAGGAGTGGACCTTCGTCCCCCGCAACTATCAGCGCAGCGACGCTGAGTTCTTCGTCGAGCAGGTCGTGGCCAAGGGCTGGAGCGAGGGGCGTGAGCTCACCTGGGCGATCCGCGAGGCAGATGCCGGTGCCTGTCCGCACCTGGTGGGCATGCTCGGCATCACCCTGAGCGGCCCTGAGGGCGCTCGGACCGGCGAGGTCGGCTACTGGCTCGCTGCTGCGGCGCGCGGACGCGGCACCATGACCCGCGCCGTCGCCGCCCTTATCGATATGGCCTTCGATCCGAAGGGCCCCCTGGGCCTGTCCGCTCTGCGGTGGCGCTGCGACATCCATGAGACGAGCCACGGGCCGGTGCCCAACTGGGCCTCCTGGAAGGTCGCCTGGTCCCTCGGCTTCCAGCGGGAAGGGCGAGTGCGCCGCTTCCTGCCCAATGACGGTCGGCTCCATGACGGCTGGATCGCCACCCTGCTGCCCGAGGACCCGCGTGAGCCGCGAGCTCCCTGGGACGGCCCTGTCGAGACGGACGGCGTGCTGCCCCTGGTGGCTCACGACGGCGTCGGAGAGAGGGAGGGCGACGACCCCGAGGCCCTGGTGCGGCGCTTCCACCACGTCTACGGACTTCCCGTCCAGACCGACGGGGCCAGCCTCCAGCGCGAGAGCCTCGACATGCGCATGAGTCTCATCGCCGAGGAGTTCGCCGAGCTCGTCGGCGCCGTCTACGGGCAAGCGGCCCGCACCGAGATCGAGTCGAGCTACCGCCGCGCCGTGGCCGCCGACGACGGTGCTCGCGACACCGTCGAGACCGCCGACGCCCTGGCGGACCTCATCTACGTCATCTACGGCATGGCCCTGGAGACCGGGATCGACCTGGCATCCGTGCTCGCCGAGGTGCAGCGCTCCAACATGTCCAAGCTGGGTGCCGACGGCAAGCCGGTCTACCGCGAGGACGGCAAGGTCCTCAAGGGGCCGGACTACTTCCCCCCGAACGTGGAGGCTGTGCTGAGCAGTCGCCGCCTGCGCTGAGAAGAGACCATCGACACAGCCATAACTATACTGCACGTATAGTACAGTTCCGGCCGTGACTCGTACTCCTGGACTTCGCGCCTGGGCGGCCCTGGCCGTCCTGACCCTGGCCGTGACCCTGCTGGCCATCGACTCCACGGTGCTGGCTCTGGCCATCCCCTCGCTGAGTGCGGACCTGAGCCCAACAGCCAGCCAGCTGCTGTGGATCGGTGACATCTACTCCTTCACCCTGG
>CAJZFF010000313.1 GCA_915069725.1 uncultured Actinomyces sp. | reverse complement strand
TCGAGGAGGCGGTCAGCGGCACGACGGTGAGCGCAGCTGCGGCGATGACGCGCTTGATGTTCATGTGTCGTTCTCTCTGATCGGGAATATGAGAACACAGTCTGATTTGCACAACCGACGATGAGCCGATGCGCAGGATGCTGTGAGACACCCTTGATGTCGGTGTTCACTCAACCACAGTCGCGTCAGCCATGCATGTTATTCGGTTGTGACTTTTCTGACCGAATTCGTCGCGCGGCTGAATCATGTGACCGACTGCAAGGGGTAGTTCTTTCGTCTTGAGATACCAATGAAAACTGGGCGCAGGTGGCGTATGGACTGAGCGATCGCCGTCATTGCAACGTTGATTGGATCGTGATTAAAGATCGGTAAATTGCTATCGGACCCATCGACTTAAATTAGCCTAATGGTTGTTATGTGGGATGCAAATGTGACCTGTGTTGATAAGGCTTGCATCGGAAGAATGTGAAAGGCTGTCGACGAAGTGTTGTCAACAAAAAGGTCCGCACTCCTTTGAAGAGTGCGGACCTTTGTTCTGGTCGGGCTGGCGGGATTTGAACCCACGACCCCTTGACCCCCAGTCAAGTGCGCTACCAAACTGCGCCACAGCCCGTTGACTCGCGGCTTCGGGCCGCTTGCAACGAGCAGAACCTTAACCCATGGGGCGGCTCCTTCCGAAATCTGCTGGCGGTGAGGCCGCTCACCCCGGGGCGTCAGGCGCGGTCATCCTGATGGCGTCCGCCTCCCATGAGGGCGTCGAGCTGACGGCGCTCCTTCTTCGTGGGCCGTCCTGCCCCGCGATCTCGGATGACGGCGGCTGGCGCATCCAGGGGCGACGGGCGAGGAGGAGAGGAGTCGATGTACGCGGTGCGGGCGATGGGGGCACCCACCCGCTTGGTGAGGATCCGGGTGACGGTCAGCAGCCGGTCGAAGCCATCGACGCGGTAGCGGACCTCGTCCCCCACCGAGACGTGCTGGGCGGGCTTGGCGGTCTCTCCATTGATGCGCACATGCCCCGCCTTGCAGGCGCTCGTCGCCGCCGAACGGGACTTGATCTGCCGCACGCTCCACAGCCAGACGTCGATACGAGCCGACGTCGGTGCACTTGGAGCGCTGTTACCTCCGGAGGCGGAACGGGTGTGAGCTGCCATGGCGGCATCCTAAGCAGGAGGCTCAGTGGCGGGACATGGGAAGGCGCTGACGCCGTGAGGCTGCGCGCCCTCGGCGTCGGCCCCGAAGAATGAGCCCCCAGCCCAGTACCAGGGCTCCGAGCGCTGCCAGTGCGGCATATCGGGGACTGTGCCACACCGCGGAGCCGACCTCTTTCGCGCTACGAGCGGCTCGTTCCGGGAGGGATGCGGTCCCGTCCCCACCGGCGAGACAGCTGTTCAAGGTGGTGCTCAGCGCCGCCTTGTCGGCCTGGGGCAGGCCGAGCCGGTAGGAGGCGGCCACTGAGACGAAGCGACGTGCGTAGGTGCAGCGGTAGGAGTTGTTGGCCGGCCACCAGCCGCCTGGGCCGCTGGGTCGCCAGCTGCCGGTCTCGGTGGAACCAACGGGACAGCTCGCCGGCCCGCAGGCGCCCTTGGCCTGGTTGGCCTCGCCTTCAACGGCGATGAGATTCAGCGGGTCGTTGGCCACCAGTAGTCGGGTGCGCTCATCCCACTGCCAGGCTCCGTGGGCGTAGAGGTAGTTCAGCGGTACCACGTGGTCGATCTGGACAGCTGCCGAGGTCTCCTGACCACGTGTGAAGGTGACCCTTCTGCCGGTGTAGGGATCCTGAAGGACGCCCGCCCAGACGGTGGCGTCCGGGCACACGCCCGCACCCCGGCCACGTCCCTCCTCCCGGGACTGAACACCGTCAGCACGCGAGAAGTCGGCATCCGTCAGGTCCCGGGCCAGGATCTCGTTACGAGTGTCACAACCGTCACCGTCGACGTCGGTCCACGCCTCACCGAACCAGCCGGTGCGGGAACCTCCCTCGGCCCAGGAGTGGGCGGCCGGAGCGTCCTCGGGCAGCTCCGAAAGCACCTCAAGAGAGGCCTTCAGGGACAGGATGAAGTCTCCTCTCCGGTCCCAGGGCGCCTCATGGAGGGCGGCGAGCTCGGTGGTCGCTGACCTCTGGGAGGGCTCCGGCGAGGCATCATCGGCATGGACGGGAAGAGCTGGTGTCATCCCCGATGCACTGAGCGCACCGAGCACCGTCAGGCGCGCCAGGAGCCGGCCAGAAGCGTTCATGGGGCTACGGTAGCCCCACCCGACGACACGAACTCTCGGGCTCGTCGGCCCGCAGCACGCCTGCAGGGCAACCGAACAGGACTCAATCAGCCATCAGGGCGTTGGCCTGCTCGTCCAGGTACCAGGTGGTCTGCTCTCCCCGGCAGCACGAGGCCGGTGCCTTGAGCACATCGGGAGTGCCCAGCCCGAGGCGGACCGCCTCGGCCTTGCCCTCACCGCCGGCAACCACCATGACCCGGCCGGCATGCTGCAAGGCCTCGAAGGTCAAGGAGTAGCGCTCAGGAGGCGGTTTGGGCGAGTTGCGCACGGCCACGGCGGGAGCCCCCACCGCGAGCGCGGCCGGGTGCCCGGGGAAGAGGGAGCAGACGTGCGCGTCAGGTCCCAGCCCCACGTGGACGACGTCGAAGCCGCCGGGGGTCACACCCGCCGACTTAAGCTCGTGGGCCATGCGGGCGGTCGCCTCATCCAGGCCGCTGACCTCGTTCGGAGCGGCCAGCCGGTGGGTCTGAGACTCCCTGATGCCTGCGGCGATGAGGGGCGTGGCCAGCAGATCGTTGCGTTCCGGGTCCCCGGCGGGCACGAAGCGCTCGTCACCGAACCACAGGTGGATGGCGTGACGCACCGCTTCGGGCTGGGCGGCGATGAGCGGCGCGAGGGCCTCAGACAGCGCCATCCCCCCGGAACCGCCTGTCAGCGCCAGGTGGGCGGCTCCCCGCTCCGTCACCGCCGCGGCCAGGATCCGCACGGTGTCCTGGCAGGCCCTGCGCGCGGCGTCGCCCAGTGTGGGAAGCACGATGACCTCTGGCGTGGCGGCGGCCGAAGCCGCCTCCTGGATCTCGGCGATGGCCTGGGTGCGGGGGGTACCGGTGTCAGTCATTGACGGGCTCCTCGAGCAGCGTGGCCAGGACCTCCTGGTAGACGAGATCGGGGGTGAGCCGGCGCAGCTCCTCGTTGAGGGTACTGATCGGTTCGCGTCGCGCCATCGTCACCACCTGGGGCTCGGGGGAGCCGGGGCGCGTGATCGTGACCCTTTCCAGATCGTGGCGGGCGATGATGATCTCGCCCTCGTCGGTTCTGGCGGTGATGGAGGAGATGCCCTTGAAGCCCTCTTCATCGACTCGTGCGACCGGCACGTCCAACCGCAGCCGCAGCCAGGCGATCATAAGGGACAAAGAGGAGTTACGAGGCTCGCCGGCCACGACCACCTCACGCAGCCCGCCCGAGCGCAGGATCGGGTCCAGGGTGGAGGCCACCATGGCGCGCCACAGGGTGATCCGGGTCCAGGCCAGG
>CAJZFF010000312.1 GCA_915069725.1 uncultured Actinomyces sp. | reverse complement strand
TTCCCCTCTGCAGAACCCCGACTGGGTGGCGGTACGCGCCATGGTCCCGCGAGCCGACATGAACCGGGTCATGGACGAGCTCTACGAGGTCGGGGCGCGCGCCATCCTCGTCTCCTCACTGCTGGCCTGCCGGCTGTAGACGCCTGCCCCAGGTGACGTCCCTGGGCCTGGGGCGGACATCCTGGCTCGATCTCCTGCGCTCTACTGCGTCAGGGGCACGCAGACCTCGGCGGCCTTGGGCGTCTTCTTGTCGCCCAGGATCTTGTGGGAGGCGAGAAACTCGATCATCGGCGTGAAGTCGTCGACCCGCACTGAGCCGACGGCCGCCTTGCCCTCCCCGCTGACCAGCTTGCCGGTGGCCACGGCGACCTCGCGGGCGTTGGCGGCCTGAGTGGAGTCGACCAGATCCTGCACGTACTCCTTGGTCGCCTCGACGGCGGCGTCGGGATCCTTGACGAAAGAGGTCATGCCCTCCACTGAGGCCTTGACCGCCGCCTGGAGGTCCTGGCGCCGGGAGTCCAGCAGCTTGCGGGTCGTCACCAGGGAGACGCCGATGAGGGGGATCGACTCGGCCGGCTGGATCGTGCGCACCGCGGTGCCGGCCTGCTTGATCTGCACGGCGTCGTTGTTGGAGAAGCCGACGACGGCGTCGACCTTGCCGCCCACGAGCGCCGCCTGCTGGGTGTAGCCGATGTCCTGGATCGTCAGGTCGGACTCGCTCAGTGAGGTGGTGTCCATGGCCAGCTGGAGGGCGTACCAGGTCTCCCCCTTGCGTCCCGGCGTGCCGACGGTCTTGCCCTTGAGGTCCGCGGGCGCCTTGATCGCAGAGCCCTCCGGGACAATGAGGCAGGCCGGGTAGGACTGGTAGTAGCCGCCGACGACGACGAGGTCGGACCCGTTGGAGGCGGCGACGACGGCCTCATCTGCTCCGGCGACGACGAGCTGCTCCTTTCCGCTGAGAAGGGCGTCGAAGAGTCCCTCCTGGGCCCCGTGATGACGCAGGTTCACCCCGGAGGCGTACTTACTGTCCTTCTTGGCCATGTAGAAGGGGGCGAACTGGATGTTGGGCGTGTAGGTCAGGCCGATGGTCAGTGGGCCGCTTGCCTGTGAGGAGCAGGCGGCGAGCACGCCGGTTCCGCCCAGGACGAGACCACTGGCGAGCAGGTGGCGGCGCGAGAGGGACATGAGTGTTTCCTTTCCAGGGGGATCGGGGCGGTGCGATGGGGCCGGAGCGCGATGGTCGAGGTGCCTCAGCCGGCGCGCCGGCCGCGCAGGGCGTCCACGGTGCGGCTGCGCTGCTCGAGCTCGTGGAGCGCCCAGTGGATGGTGGTGGCCAGGATGCACAGGAGGGTGATGGTGGAGAACATGCCGGTGGTGTCCACCTTGTCGCGCTGGGTGGACAACAGCATTCCCAAGCCTTCGCCGCCCATAATCATCTCTCCGACGACCGCGCCGGTGATGGACAGGGTGAACCCTGTGCGCAGCCCGGTGTAGATCGCCGGGAGCGTCATGGGCAGCTCCATGTGCACAAGCATGCTCAGCCCGTGCGCGCCGTCGAGCCGAGCGGCGTCGATGATGTCCGTGTCCAGGCCCCGCAGCCCCAGCAGCACGGTGATCGTGATGGGGAAGAACACCATGAACGCGCACAGGATCACCACCGGCAGGGTGCCGTAGCCGATCCACAGAACAAGGAGCGGGGCTAAGGCGATGCCGGGAACCGCCTGGCTTGCAGCGACATAGGGCAGGACGGCCCGGGAGAAGAACCGCCAGTGGTGCAGTGCCCAGGCCAGTGGCAGCGCGAAGGCCGCGGCCAGCAGACAGCCCAGCAGCGCCTCCTTGAGCGTCACCCCGGCGTAGGAGGCCAGCCCCGCCTGGGTCAGGCCCAGCCACATGCGGTTGATGACGGCCAGCGGGCTGGGCAGGAAGATTGCCGGAACAGCGCCTGAGGCCGCGGCGGCCTGCCACGCGACGAGCAGAGTAGCGCCGAGAAGGAACGCCGGCCACGGGCCGCGGCGGCCTGCTGCGCGGATACGAGGCTCATGGTGAGCCGGAGCCGTGCGCGACGACTCTGAGGCGGACCCCGACGGCGAGGGCATCGGTGAGGTCGAGGACGTCAACTGCTCCTGGGCATCGCGGGATGCCGCGGTGGAGGAAGCTTGAGAGCGTGCGGCCTTGCCGATGGGGCTGGGGCTGTACACGACGGTGTCCTCCCGGGTCGTTCCGGGAACGGGCGCTCCCGGCTGCACCGGGGTCCGCCTGTACACCGTCGGTCGGCGCACACACGTGCTGGGCGCTCGCTCGGTTCACCATCCGGTGAGCTCACCGTCGTCCGTGAGATCGGGACGTTGCCTCGAGTCGCGGATCACCCCGCCGAGCGCCACGCGCATCCTCCCCTCCGGACTTTCACCGTCGGTGCCGGGATTCCACCGGCTCAGCCGCCGCACCCTTGGCCGCCTCAAGCAGCTGTGGTGCGAGCGGGTCGCGGACTGTGACCGCCGGTTCGGACTTTCACCGACCCCGGAGCACGTTGCTGGCAGTCAGCATACAACGCGGATGGTCCTACGGCGATACCCTTCACTTCTCAATGGTTATGTGCGCGCTCACAGGATGTCGTTCGAAGCGTGGTTCGAGTGGGCATCACCGGCAGAAAAGTGACGCACAGCGTCCGCAACCGCCCGGCGCAGACGATCCGGGCCCCGCTGCAGAGACGTCTCCAACGGCTCCGAAGGGTCGGAGATCTGGATGATGTCCTGGGCTCCCAGGTCGGCCAGACGACGTTGAGCCCGGGCATCGGTCCTGACCCGTCCGGCGAAGACCATGGAGGGTACACCGCACTCCCGGGCCAGGTGGAGCACTCCACTGACCGCCTTGCCGTCCAAGGACTGCCTGTCCAGCGCCCCCTCGCCCGTCATCAGCAGGTCGGCTGACTCCAGTCGTTCACGCAGCCCCACAACCTGCGTCAGATGGTCGATGCCGGCGGTGATCTCCGCCCCGAGTACGGCGGCCAGGGCGAAGGCTGCACCGCCGGCCGCACCGGTGCCTGGATGGGAAACCCACTGGCTCAGGCCCAGGACGCAGGCCAGGCGCGTCATCTCACCGTCGACCTGTGCAATGGCCGGCCCGGTCAGTCCCTTTGGCGGGCCAAAGAGGGCAGCCGCACCGTGGGGACCCGTGAGCGGATTCGTCACGTCACCGGCCACCGTGATGCTCACGCCTTCAAGCCGCCGTCGAGCCGGCTCAACCTCGATCCGCTGGATGCGAGAGAACTCTGCGGGGATTGGTTCCACCTCGTGTCCCTGCTCGTCAAGGCACCTGGCTCCTAGCGCCACAAGCATCCCCAGACCCATGTCGTTGGAGGCCGATCCGCCCAGTCCGATGAGCAGTGAGCGGGCCCCGGCGTCGACCGAGGCGGTGATGACGCGGCCCAGCCCGGTGGTCGAGGAGCTCATGACGTCCCGCTCCCCCGGCGCGATGTGCTCCAGTCCCACGCTGGAGGCCAGGTCGATGACGGCGCGATCGCCGTCGAGCCCGAAACCC
>CAJZFF010000311.1 GCA_915069725.1 uncultured Actinomyces sp. | reverse complement strand
GGCGCAGGCGGCGCCAGGCGGCGGGCACGCCGTCGGCCATCACCTGGAGGACGAGGGCGGTCATGCCGAGCTTGAGCCAGGCGATGGTGTCGAAGCAGTTGGCGTCGCCTGCCACCAGGTGGAGACGGCGCCAGCGCTGGGGGTCGGTGTGGGGCTCGTCGCGGGTGTTGACCAGGGGGCGGTCCACCGTGGTGCCCAGGCCGACGACCTTCTCCAGGTAGTCGGCCCGCTGACTGATCTGGAAGTCGGCGCCCTGGCCGACAGCGCCGGTGCCGACCCGGCCCGAGCCCACCAGGAGCGGGCGGACCACGAGCAGGGGGACCAGGGCCTGAACGAGGTCGTCGAAGTCGAGGGTGCGGGGCACGAGGTAGTTCTCGTGGGTGCCGTAGGTGGCGCCCTTGCCGTCGACGTTGTTCTTGAACAGTCTCGCCTTCACGCCGCCACGGCGCAGCCGCTCGGCTCCTCTGGCCACTAGGAGGTCTCCCGCCCGGTCGGCCAGGACGGCCTGCGCGGCACCGGTGCACTCGGGTGTGGCGTACTCGGGGTGGCCGTGGTCCACGTAGAGGCGCCCGCCGGTGCCCACGCAGGTGGCGGTGCCGCGCTGCCAGGCCTCCTCCTGGGCGGTCAGGCGCACGACGGCGGTGGTGCGCACCCGCCCGGGAACGGGGGCCTCGACGGAGGCGGCCCCGGGGATGTCGGTGAGCATGGAGGGATCGGCCGCTGCGCGGTCCATCTCGAAGCCGCGGGCGTCGCGCAGGGGGTACTCCCCGGAGTAGTCCCAGCGCACGCCTCGGCTGCGCCCCGCCTCGCCCTCGGCCTCCAGGCAGGCGGCCACGACGTCCTCGGGCTCGGCCCCGAGGATGCCGTACTCGGTCTCCAGGCCCATGACCGTGACCTCGCGGCCGGGGACCCGTTGGGTGCTCGCCGGTGCCACGGCTCTCACTCCTCCCGCGAGCGCTGGAGCACGCTCATGGAGACCACGGGGGTGCCGCGCCTTCCGCTGACGCGGGTCCAGTCGTCGGGGTGGACGGTGGCGGGCAGGCCCTCGTTCTCCAGGATCTCCTCGATGACGGCGCGGCGCAGGTGCTCTGACGTCAGGCCGCGCCTGCCCTTGGTGACCAGGTCCTTGACGGCCACCTTCTTGGCGCGGTCGACGATGTTGGCGAGCATGGCGCCGCTGACGAGGTCGGCGACGTGGAGGATCTCGACCTGACCGTCGGCGCGGGTGAGCTCGACCATCTCGGTGGCACGGCGGCGGGTGTAGAGGGCCTCGATCACCTGCTCGATGAGGGCGTCCACCGCGCTCTGCGCGTCGCCGTGAGCCACCATGAGCTCCTCGCTGATGGGCAGGTCGGGCGTCAGGTAGGTCGCCAGGATCTCGGCGGCGCCGCGCCGATCCGGCCGGCCGATGCGGATCTTGACGTCCAGGCGGCCCGGCCGCAGGATCGCCGGGTCGATCATGTCCTCGCGGTTGGTGGCGCCGATGACCACGACGTTGTCGAGCTCGTCGACGCCGTCGATCTCGGCGAGCATCTGCGGGACCACGGTGGTCTCCACGTCCGAGGAGCGCCCGGATCCGCGGGTGCGGAACAGGGAGTCCATCTCGTCGAAGAAGACGACGACGGGCACCCCGGTGGCCGCCTTCTCCCGGGCTCGGGCGAAGATGACGCGGATGCGCCGCTCGGTCTCTCCCACGTACTTGTCCAGCAGCTGGGGGCCCTTGATGTTGAGGAAGTAGGCCTCGCCGCGCCCGCCGGCCCCCAGGGAGGCGGCGACGGCCTTGGCGATGAGGGTCTTGCCGCATCCGGGCGGCCCGTAGAGCAGCACCCCGCGCGGTGGGGTGAGCCGGTGCTCGCGGTAGAGGTCGGGGTGGAGGAAGGGCAGCTCGACGGCGTCGCGGATGAGCTCGATCTGCTCGCCCAGTCCCCCGATGTCGCCGTATCCGACGTCGGGCACCTCCTCCAGGACGAGCTCCTCGACCTCGGAGCGCACCACGGTGCGCAGCGCCATGCGCACGGCCAGGTCGGCCACGAGGGCGTCGCCGACCCGGGGGC
Source organism: uncultured Actinomyces sp. (assembly GCA_915069725.1). GTDB lineage: Bacteria > Actinomycetota > Actinomycetes > Actinomycetales > Actinomycetaceae > Actinomyces. The sequence goes on along the minus strand of CAJZFF010000311.1, from coordinate 1,488 downwards.
GGTGGTCGCTCAGGGTCTCCGAGAGGCTGAGGACCTGCTCCTCGTCGTGACGGGCCAGGACCAGGACGGTGCCGTCGTCGTAGGTCTCCTTGACGGTAACGACCTCCCCGAAGCGCGGCGAGGGGCAAGTGGCGGTGATGACGAGGTGCTCGTTGAGGACGACGTCGTCACCCGCGTGGAGAGAGGAGGACACGACGGCGGGCCCCACGCCCACCCGGTGGCGCCTCCCGGCGATGGAGACATCTGCGGTGCGCTCGGTGGCGTCCACGGCCAGGACGGTGGCGTGCGCCAGGGGCGGGAGCTGAAGGGCCTTGATGTCCTCGTGCAGGGCCGCCAGCTCCTGGCGCGCCGCCCTGAGGGCGTTGGCCAGGTGGGTGTTCTTGCGGCTGAGCACGCCGGCGTGCTCGCTGAGCTCTCGCAGGCGGTCGGTGACATCCCCTCCGGACTGGCTGCTCGCCTGCGCAGACTGATCCCTGGAAACGCCCGTCAGCGTCTGCTCCACCGGATCCTTGTGCTCCGCCGGTTCCTCATCCATGCGCGTCCTCCTCGACTGCCACCCGGGGCCGCTGCGGTCCCCCTCGATCCGTGTTGGTACAAGCGTACCAATTCGCGCCCGTCTCGTGACCCACATCCATGTCTGTTCCTTGTCTGCACAGAAGACGGAGCGGCGCCGACGCCCGCCGACCTCACACCGCAGCCGGTCGAGGCCCCGGGCAGCGCCGTGACAGAATCGACCCATGTCTGAGATCCCCACGAGCCACTCCGCTCCCCCGTCATCGTCCAGCCGCCTGCTGCCCTCCGAGCCCCACAGCCCGCGAGTGCCGGCCAAGGTGTCGACCGACGGCCTGGAGACCACCTGGGGCGAGCGCTGGGAGTCCGAGGGGACCTACGCCTTCGACCGCAGCGCCGAGCGCGCCGAGGTCTTCTCCATCGATACCCCGCCGCCGACGGTCTCCGGCTCGCTGCACGTGGGGCACGTCTTCTCCTACACCCACACCGACACCGTGGCCCGCTTCCAGCGCATGCGCGGCAAGGCGGTGTTCTACCCCATGGGCTGGGACGACAACGGCCTGCCCACCGAGCGCCGCGTCCAGAACTACTTCGGGGTGCGCTGCGACCCCTCCCTGCCCTACGACCCGGACTTCACCCCGCCGCACGCCGGCGGCGAGGGCAAGTCGATCAAGGCCCGCGACCAGGTGCCGGTCTCGCGTCGCAACTTCGTCGAGCTGTGCGAGCGCCTCACGGTGGAGGACGAGAAGCAGTTCGAGGCCCTGTGGCGCAGGCTCGGCCTGAGCGTGGACTGGTCGCACACCTACCAGACCATCGGCGAGCGGGCCCGCAAGGTCGCTCAGACCGCATTCCTGCACAACCTCGAGCGTGGGGAGGCCTACCAGGCGGCGGCGCCGGGCCTGTGGGACGTCACCTTCCAGACGGCGGTGGCCCAGGCCGAGCTGGAGTCGCGCGAGTACCCCGGCTTCTACCACCGTC
>CAJZFF010000310.1 GCA_915069725.1 uncultured Actinomyces sp. | reverse complement strand
GCGCGGGCCAGCCCTGTGCGGCGGCCGGCACCAGGACGGCCACGAGGGCCAGCCGCACCCAGCCGGGCAGCACCGATCCGACCGCCAGCAGCAGCGGTACCACGCCCGCGAAGGCGAGCCGGGTCCAGGCCGGGTCCACCAGGCCCGGCTCTTTGGGACGGTTGGAGGCGCGACGGGTGGCGTAGCCCAGGTCCTCGGTGAAGTCGATGTCATCGCCTGAGTCCGCCGAGCGGGCCGCCTCTGGAACGTCGGAGGAGCCGGCCAGCTCATCAACGGCATCCGAGCCGGTCGGGTGCACGGCTGCCTTCGACCCGTCGGGCTCGGCCGAGGCGCGGGAGTCGCTCACGCCGATGACGCTGGCCCAGTCCGACGCGCCACCGGCGGCCGTCGGAACGGCTGCGGCACGGGAGTCATCGCGGGAGGCACGAGAGGCTCCACGGGCGCGCGCAGCCGGCTGGGCTCGTCGGTGGTGGGTAGTCACAGCACGCATCGTCCCACACCCAGGCGACCGCAGGGCCCACTGCGACCTCACTGCGACCCCACCCCGCTCTCCCCCGGGGCGGCCACTATCCGGACAGCCCTTGCCCCAGGGGATTCCGCCTGCGACCAGGTGTGGTTGACTTGTCCCAACAGTATCGCCGCTGCTCAGCTCGACTGCGCCAGCGGTTCCTGGTCGCGAGCCACGGAAGGAGCAGCCATGCGGATCATCATGTTCACTCGTGAGAGTGACGCCACTGATGTTCTGCCGGCGACCGCTTTCCTCGACTCCCCGGTGGAGTGCCTCCCCCCGATGCCCTCCTCCTACGCGGAGGTGGACAGCGCCGACGTCGTCATGATCGACGCCCGCGGGGACCTGACCCGCGCCCGCGCCCTGTGCCAGCTCTTCACCGGCCCCATGGACTGCCCGCCCATCATCCTCATCGTGGAGGAGGGCGGCGCCGCCGCGGTGCAGATCGACTGGGGCGCGGCCGACTTCGTCATGGCCGGCGCCAAGCCCGCCGAGCTGTCGGCCCGGTTGCGGCTGCTGCGCGCCCATGTCCCGGTCGTGGACGAGGTCGACGACGACCGCATCGACGTGGGCGACCTCGTCATTGACGTCACCGCCTACACGGCCCGACTGCGCGGCACGATTCTGGACCTGACCTACAAGGAGTTCGAGCTGTTGAAGTTCCTGGCCGCCAACCAGGGGCGGGTCCTGACCCGTGACGCGCTCCTGCACGAGGTGTGGGGCGAGGACTACATCGGCGGCTCACGCACGGTGGACGTGCACATCCGTCGCCTGCGCGCCAAGCTGGGCACCGAGCACGACAACCTCATCGGCACAGTGCGCAACGTCGGCTACCGCCTGGACGCCCCCGAGGACGCGTAGGGGCCGGGAGGCCGGAGGGGCTTCCGGGAGGGAGGCGAAGGCCTCCCCCGACCGCGTGGTGGACACCGGCGCGACCAGCGAGTAACGGACCTGTACACTCTTGGGCGGCGTCGGGCCGCGACGGGCCCCGGGCTCCAACTCAAGCCGCCGCGAGCGGCATTCGCGCCGACTGGCGCTCTCCGGCCCGACGTCCTCATTCCTCAGCCGAAGCGGCCGGAGATGTAGTCCTCGGTGGCCTGCTGGCTGGGGGCGGAGAAGATCTTGTCGGTGGAGTCGTACTCGACGAGGTGGCCCGGCTTGCCGGTGGCCTCCAGGTTGAAGAAGCCGGTCATGTCGCTCACGCGCGAGGCCTGCTGCATGTTGTGGGTGACGATGACGATCGTGTAGTCCGTCTTGAGCTCGGAGATGAGGTCCTCGATGGCGAGCGTGGAGATGGGGTCCAGGGCGGAGCAGGGCTCGTCCATGAGCAGGACGGCGGGCTTGACCGCGATGGCGCGGGCGATGCACAGGCGCTGCTGCTGGCCGCCGGACAGTCCCAGGCCCGGCCGGTCCAGACGGTCCTTGACCTCGTCCCACAGGTTGGCCCCGCGCAGGGAGGCCTCCACCAGGTCGTCCGCATCGGACTTCTTGATGCGGCGGTTGTTGAGGCGCACGCCGGCCAGGACGTTCTCGGCGATGGACATCGTGGGGAAGGGGCTGGGCCGCTGGAAGACCATGCCGATGGCGCGGCGCACCTGGACGGCGTCGACGCCGGGGCCGTAGAGGTTGACGCCGTCGACGATGACCTGGCCCTCGACGCGGGCGCCGGGGATGGTCTCGTGCATGCGGTTGAGGGTGCGCAGGAAGGTGGACTTCCCGCAGCCGGAGGGGCCGATGAGGGCGGTGACGGACTTGGGCTCGATGACGACGTTGACGTCCTTCACGGCCAGGAAGTCGCCGTAGTAGATGTTCTCGCCGATGACGTCGATGCGCTTGGACACGTCGGTTCCTTTACCTGAGGTGGACTGCTGAGGGCTCTGGGGGCGCTGGGGGTCGCTGCGGGCACAGTGGTCCCGGCGGCTCGGGCCGGGCTAGCGCCGGCCGCCCTTGGGGCTGAAGTACTTGGAGATGAGGCGGGCTGCGAGATTGAGCAGCATGACCAAGATGATGAGGGTCAGCGCCCCGGCCCAGGCGCGTTCCATGGCGGCGGCCTCCCCGCGGGAGTACTGGTCGTAGACGAGCACCGGCAGGGTGGACATGGAGCCGTCCAGCGGGTTGGTGTTGGTGCGGATCGTCAGGCCCACGGTGATGAGCAGCGGGGCGGTCTCACCGATGACGCGGGCGATGGCGATCATGACGGAGGTGGTGATGCCGGCCACCGCGGTGCGCAGCACGACCTTGACGATGGTGAGCCACTTGGGCACGCCCAGCGCGTAGGAGGCCTCGCGCAGGTGGGAGGGGACGAGCTTGAGCATCTCCTCCACGCCGCGGATGACCACCGGCGTCATGAGGACGCTCAAGGCGACGGCCCCGATGATGCCGGCCTGGTAGCGGGGGCCGGCCGCGATGAGGAAGATCGAGTAGGCGAACAGCCCGGCCACGATCGAGGGGATGCCGGTCATGACGTCGACGAGGAAGGTGATGACCCGGGCGATCCAGCCGCCGTTGTACTCCACGAGGAAGACGGCGGTAAACAGCCCCAGGGGCACCGAGATGAGGGTGGCGATCCCGGTGATCTGCAGGGTGCCGACGATGCCGTGGTAGAAGCCGCCGTTGGAGGCGTCGGCGCCGCGCATGTTCGTGGTCAGGAAGTCGTAGCCGAATCGGGCCGAGCCGCCGGACAGGACCATCCACACCAGGGAGACCAGCGGCACCATGACGACGGCGAAGGACAGGTAGATGAGGAGGGTCACCAGGGTGTTGCGGCCCCAGCGCTCGCCCTCGCGCACCCAGGAGACGGCGGTGGCGCCCACCACCCACACCAGGGCGGTCAGGGTGACGACGGCGGCGATGCTCCATCCGGCCAGCAGGCCGATCCCGCCGACGACGACGAAGGCGGCTCCCAGCGCCGCCCAGATGAACCAGTCGGGCAGGCGGTAGGAGGTCAGGGGCACGCCCTCGATGGTGGGCGGGTCGGCCAGGGGGTCGACGGGGGCGGCCGGGGCCTCGGCGGCCGCGAGCGCGGCCTTGAGGGACTTG
>CAJZFF010000309.1 GCA_915069725.1 uncultured Actinomyces sp. | reverse complement strand
CGGCCGCCGGCGTGTCCGCGTTGTAGGGGCTGGCCCCGATGAGCACCCCGGAGACATCGGCCGCGGTGAAGGAGTCGAGGAAGTCGACCTCCTCCAGGGCGATGTGCTGCAGGTCGCCGCGTGATAGGCCGCTCTGAGCCTGGAAGGACTCGTACTCGTCCTGCGCCGCCTCGTGCTCGGGGCGCGTGGTCACCATGATGAAAGGCTTCACGGGACCACTGTAGGGGACCGGTTGACCGGGCGTGGCCGTGTGACCTCTAGACCACGAACAGTATGAGGATGAGGAGGAAGAGCCACAGGATGACGGAGATCGTGCCCAGAATGAGGCCCAGCCAGGCCAGTCCCTCACCGGAGTTGTAGCTGTGGTGCAGGCGTCGCAGCGCACCGATGCCCAGGATGATCGCGGCGACACCGACGAGGGGGATGAAGCTGAGCAGTCCGCACACCAGGGCGGCCGTCGCCCCGGAGTCGCTGCGGGGGCGGGGTGCGGTGTAGCCGGGGCCGGAGAAGATTTCTGCCGGATCGAGATTCTCGGTTCCGGGGAAGACGAATCCTGGGGGGAGTCCGTCGACGTACTGCTCCGAGCTCGGCGAGAAGCGTGGCGCGCTCTGTCCTGGCGTGGAGGTCCCGACGGTGCTCATGACCACATCATGCACCGTCGGCTCCCGCAGGCGGCATCCTTCCCGCGGACGAATCGGGTGGCACCCGGCAGGTGGCCGGCAGATGCCCGCGAGGAGCCTGGTCCGTGGGCCCCACGAGCACGGGCTATGCTGAAGTCCCGGCAGGCTCTGCCGGGTCCTGCCGAGCGTCCCGCGGGTCTCCCGCGAGAGGATTTCCCACGGGACACAGTCATTCTCTCGTTGCTTAGGCAGGAGCTCACTCGTGTCCTCTTCTCCCTCTCGTGGCTGGCGCCTGCACGGCGATGGCCGGTCCATCGCTCCGGGCGAGGTCGTCGCCCCCGGTGAGCGCCTCACCTGGCCGCGAACCATCGGCATCGGTGTCCAGCACGTCGTCGCCATGTTCGGCGCCACCTTCCTGGTGCCGCTGCTGACCGGCTTCGACCCGGCGACGACGCTGTTCTTCACCGGTGTGGGCACCCTGCTGTTCCTGGGCATCACCTCCGGGCGCCTGCCCAGCTACCTGGGCTCCTCCTTCGCACTTCTCGCCCCCATCGGAGCGGTGACCGGCTACACGCGCGACAGCGGTGCCCCCCTCGACCCCCACAAGGCCGCCCTGGCGCAGGGCGGAATCATCTCGGTGGGACTGTGCCTGCTGGTGGTGGGCGTCATCGTCCACCTGGTCGGGTCTGCCTGGATCGACCATCTCATGCCGCCGATCGTCACCGGCGCGATCGTCTCCCTCATCGGCTTCAACCTGGCCCCCGCGGCCTGGGGCAATGTCACGAAGGGCCCGGTGACCGCGGTCGTCACGATCGTCTCGATCCTGGTCATCACGGTGCTGTTCAAGGGCATCATCGGGCGCCTGGCGATCCTCATCGGCGTGCTCATCGGCTACGCCACCGCGGTGCTGCGCGGGGAGGTCAACTTCGACGCCGTCGCCAAGGCCCCCGTTCTGGGGCTGCCCGACTTCCAGGCCCCGGCCTTCGACGTGCGCTACCTGGGCCTGTTCATCCCCGTGGTGCTCGTCCTCATCGCTGAGAACATCGGTCACGTCAAGTCCGTCTCGGCCATGACCGGGGAGGACCTCGACGACGTCCCCGGCCGGGCCCTGTTCGCCGACGGGCTGTCCACCATGCTCGCCGGCGCCGGCGGTGGCTCGGGCACCACCACCTACGCGGAGAACATCGGCGTCATGGCCGCCACCCGCGTCTACTCCACCGCCGCCTACGTGGTGGCGGCGCTCAGCGCCCTGGGCCTGTCCCTTCTGCCGAAGTTCGGCCAGATCATCGCCTCGATCCCCGCCGGCGTCCTGGGTGGGGCGGCCACGGTCCTCTACGGCATGATCGGCATGCTGGGGGTGCGCATCTGGGTGCAGAACCGCGTGGACTTCTCCGACCCGGTCAACCTCAACACGGCGGCCGTGTCCATGGTGGTGGCCATCGCCGACTACACCCTGGTCTGGGGCGACATGACCTTCAAGGGCATCGCCCTGGGCTCGGCCGCGGCCATCGGCGTCTACCACGCCATGCGCTGGATCTCGAAGCTGCGCGGCACCAATCTGGAGCAGGCCTCCCCGGCCTCCGCCCCCGCCGGCACCGAGCTGGAGGGCCCTGCCTACTCCGGCCGCGCGGCCCACTCGTCCTCAGCCGCCTCGGCGGCCCAGGCTCCGACGTCGTCGAGCGCCGATAGCGCTGGTGGCAGCCGCGCCTGAGCTCCCCGCGGAGTCAGCTCCGCCAGCAGTCCAGTGTCCACAGCGCTGACATCAACCAACCAGCCGTCAAAGCAGTCAGTGGAGATCGTTGTCATTCTGCGGTTTCTTCTCGGCGTGCGGCGCTGGTGCACCTGTGATGTCAGCACTGTGGACACTGCTGGCGCGCCGTACCTCTGACATGGGCCCTGACAGGGATCCCGCTGTCGCTCCCGGCAAGACCGGCCTGATCCCGGAACCCCACCCGAGCCTGCGTCTCAGACGCTATGACGCTCTGAATCGGGAACTGCGTTTCCCACCCAGAACGTACTTCTCCTCCAGATAACTGAGGTCAGCCCCCAGTCGTCTGGAGGACAGCGCAGTCCTCGTTCGAGAAGGACGTCCTCGATCGAGGCGGGAAGCCATCGAGGCAGGGCGTCGTCGTCGAAACGCTCCGGGTCGGACCGGCGGCCCGGGAGTCAGCTGGGCTTCTTCGTGGCGGCCTTGTCCGCCGGGACGCAGTCGTTGGGGGCGGTGATGGGCTTGTCGGCGCCGAGGAGCTTGATCTCGTCCGACTTCAGTGCGTTCTGCAGGTACTCCTTGCCCAGGACCACCGAGACCGTGGTGTCGTCGTCGGACAGGCTCTTGTCGAGCTGGACCGTGGAGTTGGGGAAGATCTGGGCCAGGGAGTAAGCGTTGGTCAGGCCACCCTTAGACGCCATGATCTGGACCTCGCCGTTGTAGATGCCTCCCGGCCAGTCATTCGCCGAGGTGACGGTCAGGCCGGCCTCCTCCAGCTCCTGCTGCACCGTGGTTGCCAGCCCCACTGATTCTGAGCCGTTGTAGATGTTGATCTTCTCGATCGTGGTGACGTCGACGGTCTTGGCGCCGCTGGGCGGGCAGGTCTGGGGCACGTAGGTCGCCGTGCTCTTGGGCTGCGAGAAGCCCGGGTTGTAGGCGGGCAGGATGCCCAGCGATACCAGGAGGCTCACGGCGACCGCGACCACCATGACGGCCAGGATGGCGCCGATGACGGTGGTCTGACGGTGCTGCATGTGCCGCCGGTACTCGGCGCGCGGATCTGCGGGACTACTCACGCGATCCAGGGTAATGGACGACGGCGCTCAACGGGTGGTGGTGGGCTCGATGTGACATGGGACCGAGCCGTGGACCGGGGTGTCGGGCGGGTTGCCGAGCGGGTTGCTGAGTGCTTCCGGTGAGGATCAGGCGCTCGGCGGGGCCGGGG
>CAJZFF010000308.1 GCA_915069725.1 uncultured Actinomyces sp. | reverse complement strand
CCGAGTGGTGGAGGTGGAAGATCGCGAGGAACCAGGCCCGCGACCGTGACACCGATGAGAAGCTCAACGCCCTTGGATGGACGGTCATCCATATCTGGGAGCACGAGGACTCTGACGATGCAGCAGAGCTCGTAGCCCACGCAGTCACCGCAGCAACCAAGGACCACCAGAGATCCACCGAAACCCGGGCCGAGTAGATGGGGCCCGGTGGCAGGGTTCCAGACGAGGCTGTTTGTGTGGAACCCCGTCATTTCGCTTGTCATCATGGCGAGAGCCGGGACCAGAGTCAGTCGGCAGCACAGTCACCTGAGGCGGTGTCGTTGGAAGCATTGCCCTACGGGGCCGCTCCCAGCCGATGTGCGTCGTGCGCGACGCCTGGACGTTGCGAACGACGCACATGGAGCGGGGGAAACTTTCGCGCCACCACCGCTCGAGACGGCGGGCGTCGACGGGGCCCTACTTAATCTCGCAGGCGATGCCATCCTTGTCTCGATCCAGCCCTGGCCGATAGCCAGGTTCACCTCGGTACAACGGTGCCGCACCCGCAGCCCGCGCCGCCGTGCAGTTGTCATAGTAGGTGATCTCCTGCTTCGGCTCCGGAGCGGGAGCAGGGGCCGCCGCACCACCACCGGCCTGAGTCTCCTCTTCTGGTGTCGGCTCTGGCTCGGGCTCTGATGTTGGCTCGGACTCCTGCATGAGAGGCTGCAACGGAGGCTGCGAGGTCGGGGCCTGTGTCGTCGGAATCGGCGACGGCGTAGGACTCGGGGTCGGGGACGGGGTTGGACTCAGAGTAGGTGACGGAGAGGGAGTCGGAGTGGGTGACGGCGACGGCGAAGCAGTCACCATCGGAGATGTTGCCGGTGCCGGCGAACCCGCATCGTCAGCCACGGACGGAACCCCGCAGCTAGAGAGCCCGACCCCAAGAACCAGGGCGAGGAGCATAGGAGCCGAGGTCCTCAGCAGCCCTCGGTGCTGCGGCGTCGACAATGGCGCTGACTCCACGGCGGAGCGGGAAAATATGGGAGAAATAGGGGGCAAAAAGGGCGCGTTCACGAGAGCCTCGAGTTAGAAGACGGGGTGGTGGGCGGCTAGCCGATAGAATTGAAGCACTCCGGGGACAGTAATAAATCACACAGCCATAAAATGCAATCACATTGATATACACACATTTTTTACTATTGCAGAGAATAAAACCGATGTGAGACCGCTTGACAATTGTCCCTTATTTTTACGATTAGTGTGCAGTCTTCCAACCCCACAACAGCCGGCTACACGTGCGCTCAAGCAGCTCAGCGAGGCTTAGGAGTCAACCCGGAGTTGACGAACCAGGGTCTGAGGGGCGCACCGAGGCTCAGCCGCCGGGGCGATGCCGCTCGCGGGCCGACCACCGCACACTCCCGGCCATGAGCACCTCCCGCACGTCCCTGTCCCAGCAGACGCCGATCGCCTTCGGAGCACCGGATCCTGCGCCGTCGGACTCCGCTCCGAGCTCGACTCCGACCGCAAGCACCCGGCCCGACCGACTGAGCATCGTCGCGCTGGTCATCTTCACAAGCGTCTACGTCTTCTTCTTCCCTCTCCACCTCGGCCACCTTCTCATCCCCGAGGACGCCGGCCCCGCAACCGGCCTCGTGCTCTACATCGCTCTCTTCGCCGTCGGCTGCGTCGCCTTCCGCCACCCGTTGGCCCGGGCCGCCCGTCAGGTAGCGGCCCGGAAGCGGCGGGCCGTCCTTACTCTCATCGTGGGCGGACTGGCCACCTTGGTGATCGAGCTCGTCGGCGGCCTGACGTCCTCGGCCCTGCTCAACCTCGCCGGCCTGTCCGGAGCAACCCTGCAGAACGACTCCAGCGTTGGCGGAGTCACGCGGATGTTCCCGCCGATCGTCATCGTCGTCGTGCTCGGGATCGTGGGGCCGATTGTGGAGGAGATGTTCTTCCGCCAGCTCCTCATTGGGCTCATCGAGCGCTTCGCGCCGACCTGGGTAGCTGTTGTCGTCTCCAGCGTTCTGTTCAGTGCGCTGCACATGCACTCGTTCGCGCTCTCCGAGGTACTGAGCGTCATCCCGCACGCCTTCTTCGGGCTCAGCTGCGGGCTGCTCTATGTCAAGACTGACCGCAACCTGCTCTACCCGGCAAGCATCCACTGCCTCAACAACCTCAGCGCCTTCCTGACCCTCCTCCTGCACTGAACGCATCACACTCACCTTCCGCTCCGGGCCCGTTCCAGCTCGTTCAACGCGCGGGCCGACGGCGCCCGGAGTACTATTTCGGTATGTCGCGAAATACCGAATCAGGAGTCTTCGCCGCCCTGGGGCACCCCACACGGCGCGCGATCCTGGCCTTTCTGCGCGATCACGACTACGTCAAGGTCGGCGAGATCGCCGACGCCGTCGGCGTCTCAGGATCAACCCTGTCGGGCCACCTGCGCACGCTGCGCGAGGCCGAGCTGGTCGACACCCGTCGCCGCGGCACCGAGATCCAGTACCGCGTCAACCTCACCCTCATTGACGAGGCCATGCTGCTGCTCGCCTCCCTGGGCGGCACGCTCAAAGCCCCCGATCCCACCGTCCGCCTCGCTCAGGAAAGGAGAGAACCATGACAACCGAGAACCGCCCAACTCGTTTTGCCGCCGGAGTTGTTATCGCTGCGGCGATCGCCCTGGCCTTCATGATCGCCTGGAGCGCCGTGCACTGGCCGGAGATGGCGCCCACCATCGTCACACGGGAGGCCGGCGGCAGCCACGGCGCGAGCATCATCCCCCGAGGCTTTAGCGCGTCGGCAATGCCGGTGATCCTCGTGCTGGTCTCCTCACTGATGGCGATCAGCCCCTGGGTGAACACGAAGTTCTCCTCCCTCACCAGCATGCCAATGCCCCGCTACGACCGCAGTGCCGCACGGGTCCGCACCGCGACGCAGGCCGGGCTTTGCCTAGTGATGTGCGCCATGCACGTCTTCGTCGTCGGCCTCCACACGGGCTCCGAGACCTCCGCGCTCACGCTGGTGGCGATGAGCCTGGGCGCCCTGCTGGTCCTTCTGGGCATCTATCTCCCCATCGCGCAGTCCGACGTCGAGACGAATGACTCCTGGCTCAATGCCCTCATCGTCGCTCAACGCTCGATGAGCCGCAGCGCGGGCATCTCGATGGTCGTCGTCGGCCTGGCCACGATTGCGGGCACCACCGCCAGCCCGTGGCTGGGTCTGGCGATCGGAGGCAGCGGAGCGGTAGCCATCACCGTGACCCTTCTGGTCGCCTCCCTGGTCAGGGCCATGCGTTTGAGCCGGCCACGGCACCGCCACCCGTAAGCCGCAGTCACATATCTGCAGGGTCGACGCACCCACCGAGATGTCCCGGAGGGTTCGCATGTTGCAACGACATAAGCAATAGCCTCAACACCACCACAACATCCCCTCGTGTTGTCTGATGTCCACAGGACGGCGCACACCCGCCCACCTGGCCAAGGAAAGACAGAAGAAGCAGGAAGGGAGGAGGCACAGAGCAACAAGAACACCTCGGGAGACATCATCCATAGCATCGGGCGGCGGCCAGTAAGGCTGGC
>CAJZFF010000307.1 GCA_915069725.1 uncultured Actinomyces sp. | reverse complement strand
TACGGGGTGCCCGGCAGCGCCGAGGCCGCCGTCTCCCGGGACGTCGCCGAGGCCCTGGGACTGGACTGGTTCTGCGTGGAGCTGGATCCCGCCGAGGTCGCCCGCGCCTGGGCGGGCCCGGACGGCGCGGACTTCCAGGAGCGCACCTGGGGGGCGACATCCCTGCCCCACGTCCAGGACTGGTACGCGCTGCTGGCAATGCGCGAGCGGGGCCTGGTGGACGCCGACGCCGTCCAGGACGTCGCCCGCGCCGTGGCCGAGGCTTACCAGCGCGAGGGTTTCAACCCGCCGGCCTTCCTCGACGCGGTTCCCGCCGCCCCTGCCGGCAGGTTCGCCTGAGCGGCCTGGGACACCGCTGAGCCTCCACGCCTGACGGCCATCAGTCCTCTCCAACCTCGGTTGGAGAGGACTGTCAGCATTCCTCCTTCAGGATGAGGTCTGACAACCGCTCTTGCCGTAGTCTCTGCGCGTATTAATCAGGAACCCGGGATCCCTACCCGGTTCTGATCCCGCCGCCTTCCATGGAGGACGCCGTGAAGCGCTTCGTCTGGCCCGCCCTCAAGACCCTCATCGCGGTGATCGTCGCCGTCGCCCTGGTGAAGATCGCTTTCTTCCCCTCGCAGGGCGACGGGACGACCGCTGACATCTCCCCGGGTTACGCCGCCGACGTCAAGACCGTCCCCGTGACCAAAGGCAGCATCTCCAACACGGTCTCGGTCAAGGGTCACATCGTTCAGGACGCCACGGTCGAGGTTCAGGCCGACCTGGCCGGCGTGGTGGACTCGGTCGCCGTGGAGAAGGACACCCAGGTCAGTGCCGGCGACCCGCTGCTCTACATCAAGCACTCCGAGTCCCAGCCCCCGGTGACCAAGACCGATGAGAGCGGCAACGTCACCCAGACCCCGACCGAGGACAAGGTCACCTGGTCCACGATCTACGCCCCCGTCAGCGGCACCGTGACCCCCAAGGTCCTCAAGCAGCAGGAGACCGGCGTCGGCGTCGTCGTGGCGACCATCACCCCAGCGACCTACTCGGCCACTGGGACCGTCAGCGCCGCGCAGCAGTACCGGCTCACCAACGCGCCCACCGCCGCGACCCTGACCCTGGAAGGGGGCCCGGCGCCCTTCCAGTGCAACAACCTCAAGGTCGGTACCAAGGCCTCCACCTCCACGACCACCGGTGGGGACGGCTCGACGACGACCACCTCCGGTGACGGCACCAGCGTGGAGATGCGCTGCGCGGTTCCCGGCGACCAGAAGGTCTTCGCGGGCATGCCGGTGACCATCAGCGTTGACGCCGGCAGCGCCTCAGAGGCCCTGATGGTTCCGGTCACCGCCGTGGAGGGCAAGGTCGGCTCGGGCTTCGTGTGGCTGGTGCCCGAGTCCGGGGACACCTCCAAGGCGGTCAAGACCGCTGTGAAGCTGGGGATCACGGACGGTACGAACATCCAGATCACCGCCGGGCTCAAGGCCGACCAGCAGGTTCTGCAGTTCGTCCCCAACAAGGACACGCGCCGCACCGGGACGCCGGACACCTGCGAGCCGGACAACTCCGCCTGCTACGACTCCGAAGGCAAGGAGATCCTGTGAGCGGGCTGCTGGAGCTGCGGGAGATCACCCGTACCTTCACCGTTCCAGACTCCGAGCCCCTGCACATCCTCACGGGAGTCAACCTGAGCGTCTCCCCCGGTGAGCACGTGGCCATCGTGGGGCGCTCGGGAACGGGAAAGTCGACTCTGCTCAACATCCTGGGCCTCATCGACAAGCCGACATCGGGCCACTACACGCTCTCGGGCACCGACACCTCCCGGCTCGGGGAGAGTCGCCGCGCCCACCTGCGGGGACAGACCTTCGGCTTCGTCTTCCAGTCCTTCAACCTCATCCCGGGACTGAGCACCACCGAGAACGTGGCCGCCCCGCTCCTGTACGACACCGGCAGGGCCTTCTGGACCCGCAGCGCGCGGGCCGCCGAGCTGTTGGAGGCCGTGGGCCTGGGTGACAAGGTGGGCTCGCCCATCTCGCGTCTGTCGGGAGGCGAGCAGCAGCGGGTGGCCATCGCCAGGGCGCTGTCGCGCCGCCCCAGCGTCATCCTGGCTGACGAGCCCACCGGCGCCCTCGACGTCGACACCGGCAACTCAGTCATGACGCTCCTGGAGCGTCAGTGCGCCGAGAACGGCGCCGCCCTCATCATCATCACGCACGACCTGGCTGTGGCCGGCCGCGCTCACACCCAGTACCGGCTCGATCACGGCACCCTCACCCCGATCTCCGTCATGCGTCGCAAGGTCGGCAGCCTGGAGGAGTTCGGTGAGGTCGTCACCGCACCTCCGGCATCCCCCTCCCCGTCTGCGCCCACCAGCCAAGAAGGAGCCTCATGAACGGCATTCTCACAGGATTCTTCGGCGCCATCGTCGAGGCCTGGGCCCAGCTGCGCATCGGCAAGCTGAGGGTCCTGCTGTCGCTGGTGGGCGTGGCGGCGGCGGTGGCGGCCATGACCTTCGTCATCGCCCTGGGTCAGGTCTCCGTCGACGCCATCAACAAGGTCAGCGAGAAGTACACCGGCCGCCCGGGCACGGTGACGATCAACGTCAGCCCCACCGGCAAGGGCCTGGACCAGGCCCTCCAGGCCGACGACGCCCCCGAGTCGAGCACCGGCGCAGACTCAGGGGCCAGCGGCGGCAGCAGCGATGGTGCGGGCGGTACCAGTGGCGCAGGCAGTGCGGGCGCTGCAGGGGGCGCGGGCGGAGGCTCCACGACCAGTGCTGCGACCGCGGCGAAGATCTCAGGGGCGATGAACAGCTTCGTCGAGCGCTACGAGGTCAAGTCCTGGGCGACGACCTACACCTCCAACGTGCGCTTCTCCTTCCCCGACGGCGCTCGGAGCGTGCCCACCCAGACCGTGAGCCTGAGCTACGGGCTCCTGCACCACAAGACCGTCTCCCAGGGGCGCTGGTTCACCGCGCAGGACGAGGACGACCTCTCCCCGAGCTTGGTCGTCACCCAGGGCTTCCTCGACGCACTGGGAATCCAGCAGCTCACCGAGCCGGTCACCATCACCTCCTTCTCCCCGGTGCAGACCTCCTTCACGATCGTCGGCGTGCTGGAGGCGGAGGACCTCTCCCTCATGGGCTGCAGCGGCGACCCCGAGCGGGACGCGGGCCTGCCGTGCACCCAGCCCGTGACCGCCTTCGCCCTCAACACGCCCTATGAGCACTGGCTGCCCAAGGACGCCGCCCGCCCCGCCCCCACGCTGGAGATCTGGGCCGGTCAGGACGGCGCGAAGGAGGTCGCCAGCCTGGCCAAGAAGGACCTGGACGCGCGCTTCGGTCAGGGCTCGACCCAGGCCGAGGACAACCTCCAGAGCGGTGGCTTCAGCTCCAGCGCGAACACCTTCACCCAGGTGGTCACGGCCGCCGGCGTGTTCGTCATGCTGCTGGGGGCCCTGAGCCTGGTCAACATCTCGCTGGTGACCGTGCGCCAACGCATCCACGAGATTGGGGTGCGGCGCTCCTTCGGTGCGACGAGCCGACGCATCTTCTTCTCCATCATGCTGGAGTCGGTGG
>CAJZFF010000306.1 GCA_915069725.1 uncultured Actinomyces sp. | reverse complement strand
CGTGTCAGGAGCCGCCCCGAGTACCACGCTCAGGACGGGCCGGCGACCGCAGGCGTCAGGACTTCTTGAAGTCGTACTGCGGGTACTTCTGAGACCAGGCGATGGCGGCCTGGTCCTCCTTGCCCTCGCCGTAGGTGTTGACGACGAGGTCCTCGAGGCTGCCGTAGGTGGCCTCATCCATCGTGATGGAGCCCAGCCACTTCGCGATCTCCGGGTAATCCTGCGCGAAGCCCTCGCGCCCCAGGAAGTGAAGCCCCTCCCCCTTACCGAGCGCGCCCTTGGGATCCTTCAGGTCCCGCATGCCATAGGTGGTGTTCGCCCAGAAGGGGTGCCACAGGGTCACAACGATCTCCTGCTTGGCATCGACGGCCTTCTTGAGCTCGGCCAGCATCCCGGTGGTGGAGGAGGTCAGGAACTTCATGTCCCCCAAACCGTAGGCTGGGATCACGTCCTCCTGAGACACCTTGGTCAGACCCGCACCCGGCTCGATACCGATGATCTTGTTGCCGATCTGCGAGGCGTGTGGCTTGATGTCCTCGATCGACTGCATGGAGGAGTAGTCCGGGACGGACCAGCACAGCTGGGCCGAGTCGTAGTAGGTCCCCAGATCCTCGATGTAGGTGCGGTACTTGTCCATGTAGCTCTTCTGGGTGACGTCCGGCCACGCAGAGGGGAAGAGGTCGACCGCCCCCTGGCTGAGGCCCGCATACAGCGGTCCGGCCTCACTGAGATCCATGAGCTTGATCTGGTAGCCGGCCTTCTCCAGCTGGGTCTTGATCAGGTGGGTCATGGACAGCCCATCGCTCCATGACGGAAGAAACCCGAGACGGAGCCGCTTGCCCCCGCCCGAACCCTTACCGCAGGCGGACAGGGCACCCGCCGCCGCCAAGGAGGCCAGAGCGGCGGTGAAGGTGCGGCGGGAGGTCTGCATGGTGTTCCTTCGATACGTGCCCGACGCCGGTGAGGGCGAAGTGGAAAAGCGTCGTCGAGTCATGGGTCACCGCTTCTTGATGAGTGAGAGCAGCGAGCCCTTCTCCCGCGGCGCCCCGAGGGCCGCGGTCACCCGGTCCAGGTAGATCGCCAGGAACACGATGGACAGACCCGCCTCGGTGCCCTTGGCGATGTCGATCGTCGCGAGCGCCTTGACGACCTCCTTCCCCAGGCCGTCGGCACCGACCATGCCCGCGATAACGGCCATCGACAGGGCCAGCATGATGACCTGATTGACGCCCGCCATGATGGTGGGGACGGCCAGGGGCAGCTGGATGCCCCGCAGGATCTGCCAGTCGGTGGCGCCGAAGGAACGTCCCGCCTCCACGGTCTCCTTGTCCACCTGCTTGATGCCCAGCTCGGTCATGCGCACCCCGGGGGGCATCGCGAAGATGAGGGTGGCGAACATCCCGGGCACCACCCCGATGGAGAAGAACAGGACCGAGGGGATGAGGTAGACGAAGGCCGGCATCGTCTGCATGAGGTCGAGGACCGGGCGGATCAGGACGCTGACGTACTTGTTGCGGGCGGCCCAGATTCCCAGGGGGATGGCGAAGATGAGGGCGGTCAGGGTCGCCAGGGTCACCAGGACCAGCGTCTCCATCGCGTTGACCCACTGCCCCAGGGAGATGATGACGAGGAAGGTGATGGCAGTCCCCACCGCCAGCCTCCACGACTTCGCCATCCAGGCGATGAAGACGAAGACCACCACCATGAGCAGCGGGGGAACGGCCAGGAGCAGGTCCACGAGGTTGTCGTTGACCAGGGTTCCGGCCCGGGAGATCGCGCTGAGGAAGCCATGGAGGTGGACCTGGATCCACTCAATGAGGACCTCGACCGCTGAGCCCAGGGGAATCTTGGGAAGAGGAGTGTGTACGGGAATCATCAGGCGTCGGCTCCTTCGGCCTCGGTGGTCTCACTGGCCTCGCCGGCCTCCTGGTTCTGCTCACTGATGGCGGCCAGCAGGGTGACGCGCGGGATGACGCCGGAGATCCGTCCGTCGTCGTCGACGACGACGATGGGGGCGGCGTGCTGCGCGGCGTGGGCGAACAGCTCGTTGACGGGGGTCGAGTGCGACACGACCGGCATCTCGTGGATCGTGGACAGCGGCAGCGCGTCGGAGCCCTCCTTGACCGCCCGGGCGACGTCGTCCTCCCAGACATAGCCGAAGGGCGTGCGGTCGCGGTTCTGGACGAGCAGCCACGGCGGCTGGTTCTCCCGCAGGAGCTTGTGGGCGGCGCGGGGGCTGCGGTCCGAACCCAGGACCGCGTACGGGGGCTCCGCGATGGAGCCGGCCGTCAGGACCCGGGTGCGGTCGACGTCGGCCACGAACCGGGAGACGTAGTCGGAGGCGGGGTCGCGCAGGATCTCCTCGGCGGTGCCGACCTGCTCGACGCGGCCGTCGCGCATCATGGCGATGCGGTCCCCCAGGCGCATGGCCTCGTTGAGGTCGTGGGTGATGAAAAGGATCGTCTTGCCGAGCTTGCCCTGCAGGTCGATGAGCTGGTCCTGCATCTCCCGGCGGATGAGCGGGTCGAGCGCGGAGAAGGCCTCGTCCATGAGCAGGATGTCGGTCTCTGCGGCCAGGGCCCGGGCCAGGCCGACCCGCTGACGCATACCGCCCGAGAGCTCGCCGGGCTTGTAGCCGCCCCAGCCCTCCAGGCCCACCAGGGACAGGGCCTCCTCGGCCCGGCGCTCGCGCTCGGAGCGATTCACGCCCTGGATCTCCAGGCCGTAGGCGGCGTTCTCCCCCACCGTCCGGTGCGGCAGGAGGGCGAAGTTCTGGAAGACCATGGAGACGCGCTCACGACGCAGCTCGCGCAGCTTCGACTTCGAGACGTGCGCCAGGTCCTCCCCGTAGAGGGTCATGCTGCCGGCCGTGATGGGCAGCAGGCCGTTGACCATGCGGATGAGGGTGGACTTCCCGGAACCCGACAGACCCATGACCACGAAGATCTCGCCCTTGTCGACGTCGAAGGTGGTGTCGATGACGGCGGCGGTCTGCCCTGACTTCCTCAGCTGGTCCCGCGTCCTGCCGGCTTTGAGCTTCTTGACGCCGTCGGACGGTCTCCGCCCGAAGACCTTGTAGACATGGTTGGCCTCAATGACTTTCACTGCACTCCTCACGATCTAGCTCCTGGCCTGGCCGCGAGGGTCCGGAAGACGAGTTGTGAGAGCCGCGTCCGGACCCAACGACGACGGCAAGCCCGTTTTATAGTCCTGCGCAGTGTTCGAGTGGTCAATTTGAGTAGGCCCAGAATCCCGCGAATTCAGGGGACCTCAGGCCTTGACACGCCCGTGGGCGTGTCCAGTGCCGCGCCCACAGAACGGGGCAGGACCCGCCTGCCGCACGCAGCTCGACACCACCGCCCATAAACACCGAGAATGCTTGAAATCACCACGAACATCGAGCCTTCCCCGAAGTCCCACACAGCACGCCCACAAACGCGTCACATAACCAACAACGTCCGTATGTGCAACCGGAACTCCTCAGGGCCACAGAATGTGGTGATAGTCTCATTTACGTCGCAGCCCGTTCCGCGCCACAAGAGAGCAAGCAGGACGCCCGCCGAA
>CAJZFF010000305.1 GCA_915069725.1 uncultured Actinomyces sp. | reverse complement strand
CTTTCTCACCCGCGTCAACGCCGGCTGCCAGCCGGGCAGCGACGGCACCGACTGCCTGGCCGGCGCCACCTTCTCGGTGCCGGCCCGCCAGGCCAACACCTTCTGCCCCGGAGGCATCGAAGCCGCCTCTGGTGCCAGCGCGGCCGACGTCATCTGGGAGGTCTCCCAGGCCTGCGACATCAACCCCCAGGTGCTCCTCGTCCTCATTCACAAGGAGCAGGGGCTGCTCACCGCCTCCGGTGCGAGCCTGAGCGCTCGCGACTATGAGGCCGCTGCCGGTTACGCCTGTCCCGACCACGGGGCCTGCGACCCCCAGTGGGCCGGCTTCCCCTCCCAGCTCTACGGGGCGGCCTCCCAGTTCCATCGCTATCGTCTCGACCCGGGCAGCTACGACGTCGTGGCCCAACGGCCCACGCGGATCGCCTACTCGCCTGACGCGCAGTGCGGCAGTGGTGAGGTGACGGTGGCCAACCAGGCGACAGCGGGCCTGTACAACTACACCCCCTTCCAGCCCAACGAGGCCGCCGCCCACGGTGGGGACCAGTGCACCTCATGGGGCAACTGGAACTTCTACGGCTACTTCAAGACCCTCTTCGGCGCTCCGACGTCGGCCTGAGGGCGCCCATGTGCAAGGGCGAAATCCGCAGTATTTCAAGGGATTCAAGGGAGGCTGCCAGAGCGCCCGAGAGGCCGTGACCATATCGTCATCAAGCGTCATCATTTAGATGCGCGATTCCCAGCCTTCTCTCAGACAGCATCGGCAGAGTCATAGTCACCGCTGAACGGTGGCGACCGTGAGGTACTGGGGAGTACCACTGACCGGCCACCACTGAGTCTGGGCCACAGCCAAGGGAATGTGCTCGGGCGTTTCGGTGAAGGAGGATCCGCTGCCGAATGGGAACCGGTAAGCGACCTCGTTGCGAAGGGCCCGACCCGGTGGTGAACCGGGGCGGGCCTTCGCAGTGCCTGGGCGTAGGACCATCTGGTCCGCGCCCAGGCGTTTTTGCGGGGACCAGTCGGCGGGCATGACATGATGCGAGCATGACGCTGCCGCCGGTACTGGCGACCACCTGGGTCGTCATCGAGTACCTCATCAAGATCGCCGCGCTGGGCACGGTTCCGGAGAACCGCCGCCCGTCGTCGTCGACCGCCTGGCTGCTGCTCATCTTCCTGCTGCCCCTCGTGGGGCTCCCGCTCTACCTGCTCATCGGCAGCCCGTGGGTCCACGGCACGCGTCGCCGCCAGCAGCACACCGTCAACGAGATCACCCTCGACTACACCCGCTCCATGCCGGACCTGCCCAAGGGTGCCCGACCCTCGACCTACCTGGCCGGGGCGCTGCGCATGAACCGCCGGCTCACCGGTCTGCCCTGCGTCAGCGGCGAGGTGGTGGCCGTCCACGCCGATCCCCGCAGCACCTACGAGGCCATGGCCCGAGCCATTGACTCCGCCACCGACCACGTCCACGTCGAGTTCTACATCATGAGCTGGGACGAGGTCACCGACGTCTTCTTCGCCGCCCTGGAGCGCGCGGTGGCCCGCGGCGTCACGGTGCGCCTCCTCCTGGACCACCTGGGCAGCCGCAAGTACCCCGGCTGGAAGCAGTTCTGCCAGCGCATGACCGACGCCGGCATCCACTGGCGCCTCATGATGCCGCTGCTGCCGCTCAAGCGCCGCTGGCGCCGCCCGGACCTGCGCAACCACCGCAAGATCCTGGTCATCGACGGTGAGAGAGGCTTCATCGGCAGTCACAACGTCATCGACCCCTCCTACCGGACCCGGCGCAATGTGCGGGCCGGACGCCGCTGGGAGGACCTGTCGGTGGAGGTCACCGGAGAGATCGTCCTGGAGGCCCAGGCCATCTTCGCCATGGACTGGTTCTTCGAGGCCGGCGAGCAGCTCGAGGCCTTCGACCTGGCGCTGGGGACGCCGGCTGAGACCCTGCCGGAGATGGCGGGACTGCCAGGTATTCCAGTGGGCACGCCGGCCCCCAGGCCCGGGCGCCCGGGCGCCGTCGTCAATGCCATGCAACTCGTTCCCTCCGGGCCGGGATACCCCACCGAGCCGAACCTGCGGATGTTCCTGGCCCTCATCCACGGGGCCAAGCGGCACGTGTCCATCACCAGCCCCTACTTCATCCCCGACGAGGCGCTGCTGGCGGCGATGACGTCGGCCGCCTACCGGGGGGTGGAGGTCGAGCTGTTCGTGGGCAAGGAGTCCGACCAGTTCATCGTCAGTCACGCCCAGCGCTCCTACTACTCGGCGCTCCTGGCGGCGGGGGTGCGGATCTACCTCTATCCCTCGCCGATCGTCCTGCACTCGAAGTACATGACGGTCGACGACGAGGTCGGGGTCATCGGCTCCTCCAACATGGACTTCCGCTCCTTCGCCCTCAACTACGAGGTCATGCTGCTGGCCTTCGGAGGGGACCTCGACGACCTACTGCGCAACAACGACGCCGCCTACCGGGCGACCTGCACCGAGCTGACTCCCGAGCTGTGGGCCACCGAGCCCTGGTACAACCGCTACGTGGACAACGTCTGCCGCCTCATGTCCGCCGTGCTGTAGCGGAGGAACCGGGGGACCAGTAGCCCCGGCGCTGAACGATCCGGGTTGTCCGTATGGACGTCGTCGGCCCCCGCACCTTAAGTGGTGCGGGGGCCTACTGTGTGGAACCGGAGAAAGCGTTCGTGAGATGCCTGAGATGGAGAGACGGAGAAAGCAGGCGCCGCAGTGATCGTTTCCTCTATGGCTCCAGGATAGCTGCGCCGGATATCGGTGTAATCGTCCAGGTGGGCGAACGGGCCGCTGACTCATCTCCTCCTGAGGGAGGAGATGTCATCGTGGGGATGACGCCTCATGGTGCACTCACGAGGTGCGCGAGGCGAGTCGTCCGTGGAATCAGGCGATCTGGGCGCAGAGCTTGGTGATGCGCTGGAGGCTCACCTTGCGGCTCGTGCCCAGCGTCTGGGCGAACAGGCTCACCCGCAGCTCCTCGAGCATCCAGCGCGCCTCGACCAGCACCGCCTCGCGCTCGGCGTCGGGCGGTTGCGCGGACGCCCGGTCCCGCGCCCCGTCGACCAGTGCGGTCGCCTCGGCCACCTGGTAGGCCAGGGCGGCGTCCTGGCTCGGGGAGGATTCCGCCTTCTCGACCCGCAGCGCCAGAGCCCTGAGGAAACGCGGCAGGTGGACCAGCTGGTCGGGCGGCGTCGCCGAGACGAAACCCGGGGCCACCAGGGCTGCGGCGTGCTCGCGCACCTCCTGCAGGGTGTTCAGCAGCGCCAGGGACGTGTGGGCCCCGACGACGCGCTCGACCTCCTGTCGGGCTGCGAGCACGCTGACGATCACCTGCGCCACTCGATAGACCTCGTCCTCGAGCTGATCGCGCATGAGCGCGACCAGCTCGGCGAAAACCGCCTTCGTGCGCACCGACGTCAGGGGCACGGTGCGCGAGCGCTCCCACCGCTGCGCCACCGTGCGCGCCGCCGCCAGCTCGATATCCTCCACGAGCGCCTCGGTGCTCCGGTAGGGGCTGGCCGCCAGGACGAGTGACTCCTGCGCGCTCCACCGGCTC
>CAJZFF010000304.1 GCA_915069725.1 uncultured Actinomyces sp. | reverse complement strand
AGGGCAACCTGGAGACAGGCCAGGCCCCGCCGATGGACGGCGAGGTGCGGGTCGGTTCCGCTTCGAAAACCTTCGTGGCCGTGGTGGTCATGCAGATGGTCCAGGAGGGCAAGGTCGGGCTTGATGAGCCGATCGAGACCTACCTGCCCGGCCTCATCAGAGGCGAGGGCGTCGACGGATCAAAGATCACGGTGCGTCAGCTCCTCCAGCACACCAGTGGCCTGCCCGAGTACACCGACACCTACCTCTCTAGCAGAGCTGCGCAGTCCGAGAATATGCAGCACTATGTTCCTCCGCGTGATCTGCTGGGCACGACTCTGGGCAAGCCGGCGGCCTTCGAGCCCGGCACCCAGTGGAAGTACACCAATACGAACTACATCGTGCTGGGGATGCTCATTGAGCGAGTGTCCCAGCGGCCGGTGGGCGAGCAGATCGATCAGCGCATCGTCAAGAAGCTGGGACTGTCCCACACCTACCTCCCGGGAAATGGCGAGAAGAAGCTCCACGGTCCTCACCCTCAGGGCTACCACCTCAGCGCTGAGGGCAAGCTGGAGGACATGACCGATCTGGATACCTCACTCGCCTGGGCCGCCGGTGGCATGGTGTCGACCCCCAGCGAGCTCAACACCTTCTTCCAGGCCGTCCTCGACGGAAGACTGCTGACCCAGGCCAGCATCGACGAGATGAAGAACGGAGCGGTTGACGCCAGCTCGCACCTTGGACCGGGGACGGTGTACGGGCTGGGCCTCATCGGTACCTCGCTGAGCTGCGGAGGTACTGCTTGGGGGCACCATGGCGGTATCGCTGGATACGAGACTCATGACGGTGTCGGCCCTGACGGTACCGCTGTGACCGTCACCGTTACTGCCTTATCCTCAGATATTGCCGATCAGAGTAATCTGGAGAGTTCCGCCAAGGAGAAGAGCGCAAAGGTCAACGAGGCCGTCGACGCCACCCTGTGCCACAAGTGATGGGTTCGGAAGCGGACTCGGGCACCTCGCGGCTGCGCATGTGCTTGACTCGGAGCGTGCCCAGCCACGTGCCCGATTCCGCCGCCCAGGTGCAGAGTCCACCGCGCCTGCCCCGGACCGCGGTGGCGCTCTACCTGCTCGGCGTGCTGTCCTATTTCGGCACGTTGCTGGTCGATCCCGAGCACGTCATCAGATATGGAGAAATCAGTCTGATTCCCCGGGCGATTCTCGTCAGCGTTCTGGCTATCATCCTCCAGGTAGTGGCTGTGACGGTGACGGATCGTTTTCCATACCGAGTGCTCGCTGTAGTGGCCGTTGCCGATCTCACCACCCTCATCGCCAGCGATCGATCGTCAGTCGGATCCACCGCAGTCATGATCGTCATCTGGTACCTGGTGCGTCACCGCGTCCCAGGCTGGCAGGTCGCGCTGTTTACCAACATCGTCGTCTTTGATTTGGTCTTCCTCATCCGAGAGGTGTATTCCGGCGAGCGCGGGCCGGCTGCCGTCATCGTCTTCCTGTCGGCTCACCTGCTGCAGCGCTACCTGCTCCCGGTAGTGGCGGCGGAGTACATGTTGGGGCGTGAGCGACTCCACCAGGCGCTGCGCGACAAGGCCGAGCTCCTTGAACGGGAGAAGCAGCTGCTCGAGCGCGAGGAGCGCGAGCGGGTCGAGCGCGAGCTGCGGGCCAGCCGCAATGCCCTGGCCCGCGATCTCCACGACATCGCCGGCCACCACCTCTCCGGCGTCATCGTCAGCGCCCAGGCGGCCGCGGCTTTGCGGCACAAGGACCCAGAGCGTTCCGACCAGATGCTCCAGACGGTGCAGGACAGTGCCCGAACCGCTCTGGCCGACCTGCGTCAGGTCGTCGGTCTCCTGCGCAGCGAGGACAGGAGTGACTCTCAGCGTGAAGGGCAGGTGACGGATGGTCAACAGAGCGAATTGACGTCGTCGAGCACCGAGGCGACAGCCGAGCCGGCAGCCGTGAAGGATTCCCGGATGGCAAGGGAGCCGGTGCTCCTGCCCGCGCTGGAGGCTGTGCCTCACCTCGTTGAGGAGTCACGTCGTCGTCAACAGCGGGTCGGGTACGCAGTCAACGGCCGGCCATGTCCCCTGAGCCCGCTGGCGGATACCGCTGCCTACCGCATGGTCCAGGAGTCGCTTGCCAACTGCGCGCGGCATGCGCCAGGAGCCCCTTGCCAGGTGCGGATCACCTATCAGCAGGGGTGCGTGGAGATCGTGGTGAGCAACCGACGTCCGCCGAATGCGGAGGCATGTCAGGCAGGTGCAGGTAGCAAGGGCGGTGGCTACGGCCTGTCCGGCATGGCTGAGCGGGCGGCCCTGGTGGGCGCTGAACTGGTCACCGGTCCCGACCCCGACGGCGGCTGGTGCAACCGCCTCGTCATCCCCGTTCCGTCGGGCAGCGTCGACGGGTCCCGTACCGAGGAGGAAGTGGATATCCCATGATTCGACTCGTCATCGCTGACGATCAGGCCGTGGTCCGTGCCGGCTTGAGCGTCATCCTCGGAGCGGAGGAGGACATTGAGGTCGTGGGTGAGGCGGCAGACGGTGCGGAGGCGATAGCGCTGGCTCGTGAACTACGCCCCGACGTCGTGTGCATGGACATCCGCATGCCCGGGACCGACGGCATCGCGGCAACGCGGGCGATCGTCTCCGACCCCGATCTGGACGTGGACGTACTCATTCTGACCACCTTCGATGTCGACGACGACGTCCTGGCCTCCCTCGAGGCCGGTGCGGCGGGGTTTCTCCTCAAGGGTGCCGATGAGGACACTCTTCTGGGGGCGGTCCACTCCGTCGCAGCAGGGGAGGGAACCTTGGACCAGCGTGTCACCCGCAGAATCCTGCGTGAGCTCACCAGGCGAGGCTCCCGAGGCGTGCTCGCCCGACCTGACACCGGGGCCCAGCATCAGTACACCGACAGAGCTGCGGATGCTGGCGGTGTATCCGGGCATGCGTCGTTCGCTAGAGCCGCTTCCGTGGACGTCGCCTTGACCTCTCGGGAGCTGGAAGTGCTCAGACTGTTGGCTCAGGGAATGTCCAACGGTGAGATGGCAACACACCTATATGTGGAGCCGACGACAATCAAGTACCACCTGACGGGACTCATGCAGAAAACCGGGTCCCGAGACCGCCTGCAAACGGTGCTCTGGGGGATTCGCGCTGGCCTGGTACAGCCCTGAGAAGCCGTGATGGGGGACGTACGACAGGAGACACCGGCGTAGGGAAGAGCGCGCCTGTCCTTCAGGGACCACGAGTGTGATGCAGGTCGCAGAAAAGTCGTTTGACAGGAGGCAGTCAGGTCTGGCTATAGTACTCCTCGCTGCCGACGCAACCGCACGGTTCGACGGCGGCACCGGAAGGCGGAAACGCCGAGTCGGAAGGAGTGATCCTACCGGCGCGGAAATAGCAGAATAGTTCAGAGATCAGGGTCACGCGATCCGAATTTGATTCCCGAACGCCAACCTGCTTATGCTAGTCCGGTCGCCTTCGAGAGGCAAGCAAGGAATCCTTCCTGGTCTCAAATCTCGGTGGGTGTGTTGTTTGAGAACTCGATAGTGTGTCATGTTTTTTATGCCATGGCCCT
>CAJZFF010000303.1 GCA_915069725.1 uncultured Actinomyces sp. | reverse complement strand
CGTCAACCGGATCCCCCACGGCGGGGGCATGGGCTCGTCCGCCAGCGCCGCCGTAGCCGGACTCATGCTGGCGCGAGGCCTCATCGCCGAGCCCGAGGCTCTCAGCGACGACCGGATCTTCGCCCTGGCCACCGACTTCGAGGGCCACCCCGACAATGTCGCGCCAGCCGTGTTCGGAGGCGCCACCGTCGCCTGGGTCGAGCGCGGCGGGCACCCGCGCATGGCGCCCATGCCCGTGGACGCCTCCCTCGGGGTGAGCCTGCTCATCCCTCCGGCGACGACGCGCCTGTCCACCAAGGAGGCCCGTCAGGTCCTGCCGGTCTCCGTGCCGCGCGAGGACGCCCTGTTCAACACCTCCCGGGCCGCCGTGCTCATGCTGGCGCTTGCCGGACGTCCCGACCTGCTCATGGCTGGAACCGAGGACCGCCTCCACCAGGAGTACCGGCGCGGGGTCCTGCCCGCCTCGATGGCCGTCATGGACTCCCTGCGTGAGCAGGGCTACCCGGCCGTCATCTCCGGAGCCGGTCCCACGGTGCTGGTGCTGTCCACCCTGGCCGACCAGACCCGATTCGCGCTGGAGAACCACGGCTGGAGCGTGCTCAGCCCCGGAATCGACACCCGTGGGGCGGTCCTGACCTCCTGATCCGAGCGAACGGCTTCTTCATCCGCTCCCTGATCGTGGGCGCCCTCGAGTCCGAGGACGCCCACGATCTGCGTCCGCCTCGAATCCCCGGTGAGGCGGCAGAGCCCTACTTCCAGGTGGGACGTGCACCACATCTGGGTAGTTGAGAAATAAACTATGGGCTTCTCCAGTTCTCTCAGTACACAAGAAATCATTGAAATCCAGTGTTGAGAACAGGGAGGACGTCTGATGCAGTTTGGGATCTTCACAGTTGGAGATATCACGACCGATCCGGCTACTGGCAAGGCTCCCAGTGAGCATCAGCGCATCAAGAACACGGTTGAGATGGCGGTCCTGGCCGAGCAGGCAGGTTTGGACTTCTTCGCTACCGGGGAGCACCACAACCCACCCTTCGCGCCGTCGTCACCCACGACCCTGCTGGCCAACATCGCCGCCCGCACGGACAAGCTTCTCCTGAGCACTGCGACCACCCTCATCACGACCAATGACCCGGTGCGCCTGGCCGAGGAGTACGCCTACCTCCAGCACCTCTCCGACGGGCGCGTCGACCTCATGATGGGGCGTGGCAACACCGGACCGGTCTACCCCTGGTTCGGCAAGGACATCCGCAAGGGCATCTCGCTCGCGGTGGAGAACTACGACCTGCTGCGCCGCCTGTGGCGCGAGACCAATGTGGACTGGGAGGGTGAGTTCCGCACCGCGCTGCAGGACTTCACATCCATGCCCCGCCCACTCGACGGCGTCCCGCCCTTCGTGTGGCACGCCTCCATCCGCTCGCCCCAGATCGCCGAGCAGGCCGCCTATTACGGAGACGGATACCTCCATAACAACATCTTCTGGCCCATCGACCACGTCAAGAAGATGGTCGACCTCTACCGGGAGCGCTTCGCCTTCTATGGTCATGGCCGGCCCGAGCAGGCGATCGTGGGCTTGGGCGGACAGATCTTCGCCGCCAGGAGTGAGGCCGAGGCCATCGAGCGCTACACCCCCTACTTCCGCAACACCTACGTCTACCAGGGGGCGTCGCTGGAAGAGATGACACAGCACACGCCTCTCGCGGTCGGCACGCCCGAGCAGATCGTGGAGAAGTACCTGACCTACCGGGACGCGATCGGCGACTACCAGCGTCAGGCCTTCAACCTGGACCTGGGCGGCGTCCCGCACAAGGAGATCATGAAGCAGATCGAGTACCTCGGTTCCGAGATCGTCCCGGCGCTGCGCGCCGAGCTGGAGCCCACCAGGCCCGAGGGGGTTCCCGACGCGCCGCTCCACCCGCGCCACCGGGCCCTGCTAGAGGGGGCGGAGCCTCCGGCTGAGGAGCCTTTCTCCATGTCCAACGAGTTCGACCCGCTCACGGGCCGGAAGGTGAGGATCTGAGATGGCATGGGAAACCCGTGACACGACGAGTGACAGGCAGGAGATGGATGACATGACCGCCGACACGACTACGCCCATCGCCCCGTCCGGGGGCACCCAGTCCCTGGCCGGATCGCCGACCTATGACGCCTACGCCAATACCCAGATGGGACGTCTGAGCCGGATCGTGGCTCTGCACGCCGGGGTCTCGGAGCCCTCGACCTCGCAGATGCTCGCCGAGCGGCTGGCTGAGTCGGCCCGCAAGGCCCTGGAGGCCGACTCCCGCCTGGCCAGCATCGAGGTCATCGGGCTCAGGCCCCTGGTCAAGGACATCGCCCTGGCCAGTGTGGGTGGACCGGTGTCCGCCGACCTGCAGAAGGTGGTCGATGCCCTGTCCGCCGCTGACGGTGTCATCCTGGTCAGCCCGGTCTTTCAGGCCTCCTACTCCGGACTGTTCAAGTCCGCCATGGATGTGCTGCCGACCGGCACACTTGAGGGCGTCCCCGTCCTGCTGGGGGCGACGGCCGGCACTGCGCGGCACAGTCTTGTGACCGAGATGGCGCTGCGGCCGCTGGTGGTCTACATGAAGGCCCTTCCGACGCAGACCGCCGTCTTCGCGGCCAGTGAGGACTTCGGTGCGGCCTGGAAGACGCCATCATCCTCGGAGAGGCCCGAGTCGCCCCTGAGCGAGCGCGTGGCTCGGGCGGGGCGGGAGCTGGCCACGCTCATGGAGCGCTTCCCGCGCCAGGCGCCGGTTGACCCCTTGGCCGACTTCGCGCCCATGGAGACGCTTCTCGCAGGTCGCTGAGGCCGTGAGCCTGGGGGCTTGAAGGGCAAGAGTCGACTGGGTTGTGTCCGAGTCGATCATTCCGGTGGGGCTGATCGTACGTACGGTCGGCCCCACCGGTGTCAAGGCGGCGACGAGAGATGTCATGGGTGGAATAACGGCGGCATCTCCGACGTTGCTCATTGGCGTTCCGTTAGGCACTGCGCGACGGGGCTGCTATGCTGACGCCGTCGGCCGCGCGGATTGCACCACGCCGCTGACCGCACCAGCCCCGGACCTGAGGCTCAGGTCTCAGCAGAAACCGGCAGTGCATTGACCCACCCCCGTGAACGATTCCGGGGAAGTCTCCCCAGTTGAACGTCTCCTTTGTCGGAGCGTTATCACACCGTTAGGACACTCGTGACCGAGACCTCCAGCGCCCAGCCCTCGCTTTCCACCATGCGTCTGGCCGAGCTTCAGTCGCTTGCCGGCTCCATGGGCCTCAAGGGCACCTCCCGTATGCGCAAGAGTGAGCTCGTCGCTGCTATCCGCAGCGGCGGGGCCTCTGCGCCCGCCACCCCGCTCGCCGGCGACACCGGGCCGACGACGCCTCCGGCCGCGGCCGAGTCGACCGGCGAGAAGCCCGCCGTGGAGGCGGACGAGACCGAGGCGGGGACGGATCGGACGAAGGCCGTCGAGAAGGCGGATAAGTCTGAGGTCGTCGAGACTCCGTCGTCGTCGTCGCTCGCGGTTGAGCGGGCCGACGCGCAGGATGACAGCCAGCCGATCGAGGCGCAGACCCACCCGCGACGCCGTCGTGCGGCTGCAGCGG
>CAJZFF010000302.1 GCA_915069725.1 uncultured Actinomyces sp. | reverse complement strand
CTGGGGCAGGTTCCCGCGTCCCTGTGGCAGGCGGGTGCGGGCCTCGTCGTCGCCTGGGGCGTGACCTGGCTCCTGCGACGCTCCCACCCCGACCACCTGGAGATGGCGTTGCCCGAGGGGCTTATCATCGTGGGGATCAGCTGGTTGGTATGGGTTGTGCTGCGCCACGTGACGTCAGCATTCAACGACGTTTCCGCCATGGCCTCCTGGGCGGTGATGACCGGGGCCTTCCTCCTGGTGTTCCTGGGAGGATGGAGATGGCTCTACGGCTACGTGCGCGCCCACGACTCCTTGACTCCCAGGCCCGTGGCGCGTCGCCTCGCCGAGCAGGAGCAGGCAGGGGCTGAGCACCGGCGTGCCCACCGGGTGCCCGGCAAGTGAGATGCGACCGGCCAGCTACTGGTTCAGGAGCTCGGCCAGGACCGGTGCCAGGGCACGGAAGGCCTGCCCCCGGTGGGAGATGGCGTGCTTGTCCTCAGACGTCATCTGGGCGGTGGTGCGGCCCCGACAGCCAGGCTCGTCCTCCTGGACGGGCACGAAGATCGGATCGTAGCCGAATCCCCCCTCCCCCAGGGGGGAGCGGGTCAGGCGCCCCTCCATGGAGCGCTCGATGGTGGTGACCTGCTCCGGCCCCCTGCCGGAAGCCGGCTGGACCAGGACCGCGGCACAGGTGAAGCGCGCGCTGCGGTGCGGGTCGGCGACGTCGGCCAGCTGGGCCAGGAGCAGCTGAAGGTTCGCGGTGTCGTCCCCGTGCCGGCCGCTCCAGCGCGCCGAGAAGATCCCCGGAGCCCCGCCCAGGGCGTCGACGCACAGGCCCGAGTCATCGGCGACCGCGGGCAGGCCCGTGGCCCGGGCCAGGGCACGGGCCTTGAGCAGAGCGTTGTCGGCGAAGGACAGACCGTCCTCCACCGGCTCAGGCGCCTGGAGGGAGGCGGCCGAGATGACGGATTCGGGCACCAGCCCGGGCACGAGCGGCGTCAGGATCTGTCGCAGCTCGGCCAGCTTGCCGGCGTTGTGGGTGGCCAGGACGAGGCGGGCTCCGGCGGGCACCTGGACCCGGTCCGTGAGCGGGGCGGCGCCGTCGGCGTCTGATGAGGCACTCACGGCTCAGGCCTGTGTGGACTGGGGCGAGGAGTCCGCCGAGGACACGGTGAAGGGCTCACCGCTGGGGCCGGCCAGGGCCTGGCGCTGGAGCGTCGCCAGGCGGCTATTTCCGGTGGTGGCCAGGTCGAGCAGCTCCCCGAGCTCGGAGCGGTCGAAGGGGGCGTGCTCGGCGGTGCCCTGAACCTCGATGAAGCGTCCGTCCCCGGTCTGGACGACGTTCATGTCGGTCTGGGCGCGCACGTCCTCCTCATAGGGCAGGTCGAGGCAGGGGACGCCGTCGATGATCCCCACCGAGATGGCCGACAGGGAGTCGGAGAGTACCGGCTTGCCGGGGCGGGCCTTGATGAGGCCGCGCTGCGTGCCCCAGGCGACGGCGTCGGCCAGGGCCACGTAGGCCCCGGTGATCGCCGCGGTGCGGGTACCGCCGTCGGCCTGCAGCACGTCGCAGTCCAGGGCGATCGTGTTCTCGCCCAGTGCGGTGACGTCGATGATGCCGCGCAGGCTACGGCCGATGAGGCGGGAGATCTCGTGGGTGCGGCCACCGACCTTGCCCCGTACGGACTCCCGGCCGGAGCGCTCCGAGCCGGCCCGGGGGAGCATGGCGTATTCGGCGGTCACCCAGCCCTCGCCACTGCCTTTGCGCCAGCGCGGGACGCCCTCGGTGAAGGAGGCGGCGCACAGGACACGGGTGCGCCCGAATGTCACCAGGACCGATCCCTCGGCGTGGTCGAGCCAGTGACGGGTCATGGTCACGGGGCGAAGCTCGTCGACGGCGCGGCCGTCCTTGCGGGTGAAGGGGGCAGTTGTCATGGGCTCAGGCTACCCGGCGGCCATTGGGCCTCGGGGCGGCTCAGCACCGCGGGATGCTTCATGTCTGTAGTCCGCGACGGCGGTCAGGCGGTAGCGTTCGTTGAGATACCTGCTTGCGGCCGTGAGCCGACGGCGACACAGAGGAGAACACCTATGACCTATGTCAACATCACCGCACTGACCTTCCCCGAGGGCGCCCAGGCTGAGATCGAGAAGCGCTTCGCCGCCCGGAAGCGAGGCGTTGACGCCTCGCAGGGCTTCCAGGGCTTCGAGCTGCTGCGCCCGCTGGTCGGAGAGGACCGCTACTTCGTGGTGACCCGCTGGG
Organism: uncultured Actinomyces sp.; assembly: GCA_915069725.1. GTDB lineage: Bacteria > Actinomycetota > Actinomycetes > Actinomycetales > Actinomycetaceae > Actinomyces. The sequence continues at coordinate 1,381 of CAJZFF010000302.1, read as the reverse complement.
ACCGGCGCGAGGACTACGAGCGCTGGAGTGCGGCGCGGCCCGCCGGCGGGCACGAGGACGACAAGCGCCGGGGCATGAGCGTGGAGGTCCTCGGCTTCGAGGTCGTCCAGCACGAGGAGTGACTCAGGACGTCGCCGGGCGTAAGTGCGGTGATGGGGAGAAAAGCGATCACTGCGTCATAGCCCGGCGCCTCCGCCTCCCGGGACTGGAGGCGGGAATCAACTCTTCGGGTGAATTTCTGGTCGGATATGGCCCCTCACCATCTTGAGGTCACTAGGGTGGGGGTGCGTATCCGTCGTACCGATGAGGAGTAAGGAGACGAGTCACGTGGGAGTCGATACCGGACGAGTTCGCCAGATGAGCGAGCAGCTGCGCAGCACCGGGATGCTCGTTATTCCGGAGTCCCCGATGCGTCTCTGGGGAAGCCTTCTGGGCTGCATCGGCTTCACCGCGCTGGGGGTTGGGATCATTCTGATCGCGAATCAGTCGAGTTCCCCGCTCCTCTACGTGCTCGCTGGTATGGCCTGTATCGGTTTCTTCGGCATCATCGGTATCCCCGGCATGATGAGGAAGATCATCCTCCGCAGTCGACTGGTGGTGACGCCTGAAGGGCTGCGTCTGGAACGGCGTAACATCGTCAATGAGTCCGCACGTTGGACGGATATCGCCGAGTTCTTCGGGCAGGAAGTCACTCCCGACAGTGGCACACAAGCACAGCTGGTGATCGGCTACATCCTGACGCCGTTGGGACAGCAGATGCGCCGCCAGGACGCGACCGCCGCCCAGCTGAGCCAGCAGATCAATGAGGCTGCCGACCGTGGGATGGGCAAGGAGGAGCGCGTCTACCTTCCTAGCACCTTGGAGGGAAGTAAGGAGGACCTGCTGGCCCTGCTTCAACAGACGCACCAGTTCTATCGCGCACCGGGTCGCGTCTAGTCCCCTCGGCTGCTGGGAGACCGCTCCCGTCTTCGTCCACTACGCACTGCGCCTGCGGCCCGGCGGGTGAAGGGCGGCTCAGGGAACCGGGGAGGGGGCCGTGACGAAGACCGAGGCCGGCACCCCGCACCGGGAGTAGACGAGCTGGCAGGAGTGGCAGGGGCCGAAGGCCTTGGTCGGGGTCTGGATCTTCACCCGGGTGACGGTCTCGGGGAGGTGCTCGACGCCGAACTCGGCAGCGCTCTGCTCAAGCATCTTGTAGGCGGCATCGACCTGGTAGGACCACCGCCCGAAGGAGCCGCCGCCGCGGATGGCGTGGTCAAGCCAGGCCTCGTACCAGGAGATGAAGTTCGGGGCCACGCGGGTGAAGCCGTCGTCGCAGGCCCGTGAGTCCAGCCAGACGCTGGCGTCGTAGGGGCTCATGCGCCACTCCGCGCCGCAACCG
>CAJZFF010000301.1 GCA_915069725.1 uncultured Actinomyces sp. | reverse complement strand
ACTCGGCGCCCTCGAGGTGGCGGGGGACGACGACCGTCGGGCAGTGCGCGCGGGCGGGCAGCGCGGAGGAGACGGTGCCCAGCAGCCGGTCGGCGAAGCCTCCCCCGCCCCGGGTGCCCACGACGGCGAGGGTGGCCTCGTCGGACAGGTCGACCAGGGCGGCGTGAACAACGGCTGCGGTGGTGAGGGCGGCTGGCGCAACGGGGGTCAAAAGGACTCCTGTATGAGTTGTCATCGGACGGAGGCGTGCATGTGCGGTTGAAGGCCCAATAGTCTCATCGGCGGGTCGGATGGGCAGTCCGAACGGTCCAGAAGGGTCCGACCGCGGCCGTTGCGAACCCATTGTCCCGCCGGGTTGCTGCGGCACCGGGAGGCGATCGTCCGGCTCGATCGCGCATCGCCGGCGCTGTCACGGGGCAGGACAGCCGACCTGCGCAAACGGCGGTCGAACCGGGCCCCGTCCCGGCGGTCCCCAGGGCCTCACGCTCCCCATACCTCGATACTTCCCGTTTAGACTGGGTTCATGATTACGCCCGTCGACGCCACCGCCACACCCGCCTGGATCAAGCTCGCCGAGCTTCATGAGGACCTCCGCCCCGACCTGCGCGCCTGGTTCGCCGAGGACCCCGGCCGTGCCCGGCGCTACTCCTACGAGCTGGGGGATCTCTTCGTGGACCTGTCGAAGAACTTTCTGACCGATGAGGTGCGCGACGCCCTGGCCGAGCTGGCCGAGGAGGTCGACGTGCCCGGTCGCCGTGACGCCATGTTCGCCGGGGAGCACATCAACGTCACGGAGGACCGCGCCGTCCTGCATACCGCGCTGCGCCGGCCCGAGGGCGACCGGCTGACGGTCGACGGTCAGGATGTCGTCGCCGACGTCCATGCCACCTTGGGCAGGATTTACGCCTTCGCCGAGCGCGTGCGCTCCGGGAAGTGGACGGGGGTGAGCGGCAAGCGCATCGAGACGGTTGTCAACATCGGCATTGGCGGTTCGGATCTCGGCCCCGTCATGGTTTACGAGGCGCTCAAGCCCTACGTGCAGAAGGGCCTTCAGTGCCGTTTCATCTCCAACATCGACCCCACCGACTGCGCCGAGAAGGTTGCGGACCTCGACCCGGAGACGACCCTGTTCATCATCGCCTCCAAGACCTTCACCACCCTGGAGACCCTCACCAACGCCCGCATGGCCCGCGACTGGTTCCTGGCCGCACTCCAGGCCAAGGGCATTGAGACCGACGGCGCCATCGCCAAACACTTCGTGGCCGTCTCCACCGCCCTGGACAAGGTCGCCGAGTTCGGCATCGACCCGGCCAACGCCTTCGGCTTCTGGAACTGGGTGGGCGGGCGCTACTCGGTGGACTCCGCCGTCGGCACGGTCCTGGCCGTGGCCATCGGCCCGGAGAACTTCGCCGACTTCCTCTCCGGCTTCCACACCGTTGACGAGCACTTCGCCACCAAGGCCCCGGCCGAGAACGTCCCCATGCTCATGGGCCTGCTCAACGTCTGGTACGTCAACTTCTTCAAGGCCGGCTCCCACGCCATCCTGCCCTACGCCCAGTACCTGCACCGCTTCCCCGCCTACCTCCAGCAGCTCACCATGGAGTCCAACGGCAAGTCCGTGCGCTGGGACGGCAGCCCCGTGACCACCGAGACCGGCGAGGTCTTCTGGGGCGAGCCGGGCACCAACGGCCAGCACGCCTTCTACCAGCTCATCCACCAGGGCACCCAGCTCATCCCCGCGGACTTCATCGCCGTGGCCAACCCCGCTCACCCCACCAAGGACGGGGGAGTGGATGTCCACGAGCTGTTCCTGTCCAACTACCTGGCCCAGACTGCGGCGCTCGCCTTCGGCAAGACCGCCGACGAGGTGCGTGCCGAGGGCACCGCCGAGGAGATCGTCCCGGCCCGCGTCTTTGCCGGCAACAGGCCGACCACCTCGATCCTCGCCCCGGCGCTGACGCCCGCGGTCGTCGGAGAGCTCATCGCCCTCTACGAGCACATCACCTTCACCCAGGGCATCGTGTGGGGCATCGACTCCTTCGACCAGTGGGGGGTGGAGCTGGGCAAGAAGCTGGCCCTCGAGATCGCCCCCGCCGTCCAGGGCGACGAGGAGGCCCTCGCAGGGCAGGACGCCTCCACCCGGGGCCTCATCACCCGCTACCGCAGCCTGCGCCGCTAGCCCGGCCAGACCAGCCGAATATTCTGTCTGATATCCCGTTGAGGAGGACATGATGAAGGAAGTCAACGTCGATGAGCTGCGGCGTCGGCTCGAGGCGGGGGAGGACCTGGTGGTCCTTGACGTGCGTGAGCCCGATGAGGTGGCGCGCACGGCGATCCCCGGTTCAGTCAACATCCCACTGGGCGAGGTGGCCGACCGGATGGGAGAGCTCGATGCGTCCCGCCCCACTGCGGTCATCTGTGCCGGCGGAGTGCGCTCCGCCAAGGCGGTCACGGCTCTGACCGCTGCCGGCTACACCGGTGAGCTGGTCAACGTCAGCGGCGGCATGAAGGCGTGGCTGGGTCAGTAACCCGGCGGGCAACCAACCTATCGGGACGGCCTCGGACTGACCGGTTCGGGGCCGTCCCGCGTGTTTCAGTCTCGGCTCCGACAGCGCCTGAGCAACTCCTCGACTGTACGCAGGACACCATCCTCGGTATTGGCGGGCGCCGTGTACGTCGCCGCGGCATGAATGCCGGGGTGGGCATTGCGCATGGCGAAACCCAGGTCCGCGTGGTGATAGAGATCCAGGTCGTTGAGGTAGTCCCCGAAGACAGCAGTCTGCTCCGGGAGGACCCCGAGCCTGGCCTGAAGCGCCGACAGGGCCCGCCCCTTGGATACCTGCGCCGACATCATGTCCGTCCAGTGCAACCCGGAGACGACGGTCTGCACGTGGGGAACCGCCGCAGTCAGCGCCTGGGAGCTCCCATTCTCGACGTCGTCGAAGTCGAAGACCGCGACCTTAAGCGCCTCATCCAGGGCAATGGCGGTCAGATCCTCGACGATCTCCAGCGCCTCGTAGTACAACCCGGCCTGTTGCAGGAAGGCCGCATCGGAGCGCTCGATGTAGGCGCAGTGCTTGCAGGCCACGACCGCGCCGACGTCGTACCCGGAGTCGGCCAGGTGGCGGGTCGTGGTGATGGCGGCCTCGGCATCCTGGGCACTGATGGTGTCGGAATGGATCTCCTCACCGCCGTGGACGACGAAGGAACCGTTCTCAGCGATCAGTGGTGAGTCCTCGACGGCGGCGCCCAGGACCGCACGCAGGTTCGCCAGCTGCCTGCCCGAGGCAGGGGCGAAGACGATGCCGGCGTCTCGCATGCCTGTGACCGCCTCCATCAGCCCTTCGGGAACATGCCCCTCACCATCGATGAGGGTTCCATCCATGTCGGTGACAACGAGGCGTAGATCGATCTCTGCGGGCAGTGGCGCGAGGAGCTCCGGCTCAAGGGGAAGACGCTTCACAGTGTCATCCTCTCAAGGATGGCGCCTCCATGTGGGTAACGGCGGCGGGCGGTCGGGGTCGCAAAAACGGGCGCCTGCTGGCCCATACCGATCAGTGGACAAGCAGGCGCCCGTCAGAGAAACGGCTCGCGTTCTCCGGAGCGTTCAGCTCAGTCAGCTGGCCT
>CAJZFF010000300.1 GCA_915069725.1 uncultured Actinomyces sp. | reverse complement strand
TGAGCCGGCACGGTGGAGATGAGCGTCCCGTCCATGTCTCCCCCGGCCTGTGCGGTCACGATGGTGGCGGCGGCCAGGCCGCTGGAGGTGCGGGACGTCCCCGACGAGCTCTCCTGGTTTCCTGTGCTCAGGCGGACGGCGGCGACCTTGGCCGGAACCTCGACGACGACGGAGCCGCCCTTGGCGACCTTGACGTCCTGGCTCCAGGAACCGTCGAGGGAGGACAGGGTGACGGAGGTGGTCGCACCGCTGTTGGCCACAGTGACCGCGGAGCTCAGGGAGGAGCCGCGCGGCACGGCCAGCAGGCCGGAGTCCGCGGCTCCCGGCAGGCCGGCCTGCGCCCATGCCTGGTCATGGATGAGGGCCTTGGAGCGCTGGGGGTACTCGGCACCGCTGCGCACCATACGGACAGCGGCTCCCACCGGCGTGCTCGAGGTGACCTGCACGCCGTAGGTGCCTGCGGACACGCCGGCCAGCTGGATGTCGAAGACGGAGCCGGCGTCGATGGTCACGGACTGCGCCCCGCTCAGCGGACGGGCCCCGTCCTTGCCGAGCATGGTCACCGACACGGTCGCCGGGGCCGCACCGGGGTTGATGATGCGCACGGCCGGGGTGTCGGAGGAGTCCGCACCGGTCTTGGCGTCGGCAACCTCGCCCTGTGCGGCCGGCTCGACGATCTCCACGCCGGGAATCACGAGGTCGGTGGCCGGAGCGGCTCCCGGGGTGATGACGTCGGTGCCGGCGGGGGTCTCCCCGTCGAGGGACTCGGTGACGAGGGTGGGCACCACGGAGCCGCCGTCGGCCTCGACGGATACGGCGATGCGCGGGTCCTGGCTGCCCTTCGTCTCCAGGGCCAGGGAGGAGGAGCCGCCCGCGGGCACGGTGATCTCCCCGTTGCTGGGCAGGCTGAGTCGGCCGATGGAACCGTAGAGGGTGACTTTCGCGGTGGCGGGGGTGACGCCGGGGTTGACCAGTCGCAGCTCGGCCGAGGAGCCTGCCGCGATGGAGCCGCCCACGATCCAGGACATGGCGGACGGCTGGGTGCAGGGGGCGGCGGTGAGCCCCCGCAGGTCACCGTTCTTGGTCAGAGTCGTCACCGCGCCGACGGCGTTGGCCACCCGGCCGTCAGCTGGCGCGAGGGTGAGGATGCCGCCCTCGGCGGTACTCATGGAGGTGGCCGTGTCGGTGGGGATGCTCCGACCGGCATAGGTGGCCGACTTGGCGGCCCCGTCTCCCTTGGCCGGGACGATGGCGGTGGCGGACTCCATGGCGCCGACGTCGGTGCCCCGCAATGTATTGGTGGGCGCGTGCGGGCAGACGTAGGTGGTGGCGCCTCCGGGCTGGGCCAGGCTCAGGGCCTGCAGCTGCGGGGTCGGTGTGGTCGGTGCGGTGTACTCCCACCAGGTGACGCCTCCGACGGCCGCGGCCAGCGCGAGGGAGGTCAGGGCACCGACGCCGCGGGAGACCGTCTGCCCCAGCGACCGGCGGTGCCGCCTGGTGCTGGCGGACTTCCTCCGACGCCTCGGGGAGGGGGTGGTGGAGGGAGCGTCAGTCTCATCCACCGTCTCGACATCGGTGTCATCCGACGCCTCGGCATCGGTGTCGGCTGCATCCTCGGCATCGGTGCGGGAGGCGTCGTCTGCGGCCTCGCCGGTGGAGGCGCTGCCTGAGTCCTGGTCCTGGTCGGCGGGGCTGTCAGCGCCTTCGTCCGCCTCCTGATCCGCCTCCTCGTCTGCGGCCTTGTCCACGGTCTCGTCCGCGATCCCATCCGCGGTGTCGTTGTCGGTCTTCTCCGCGGAGGCGGTCTCGTCGTCGGCCTGCTGCGGGTCCGGGCTGGTCGGTTCGTGCTGCGGGGGCTGGGTCTCGGACGTCTCCACTGACTCCTGCTGGCTGTCGGCGTCGTCCTGACGGGGCTGCGTCATGAGGCCATCTCCTTTCCGCGTCGCAGGGGCAGTGCCGCCACCAGAGTCAGGGCCCAGACGGCCCAGATCGTGTAGGTCGCGGCGGCCGTGGACCTGCGGGTGTGGGTGACCACCAGCTCCCCGCCCTCTGAGCCGACGGTGAAGCCCTGCTTCCAGCTGCCGTCCTGGGCGCGAACCGTGGTGGTCTCAAGGCGCCGGCCATCGAGGGTGGCGCTCCAGCCGGCGTCGGAGCGCTCCACCATGACGAGGGTGCGGGGGCCGGCTCCGGCGGGAATCTCGGTGCGGGTCCCCGAGCCGGTACCGGTGGACGCGACGGGGGTGACCACACCGCCGGCGTCCAGGAGGCTCAGGCGGGCCGAGTCGGGGTGCGCCGAGGACGTGACCCTCCAGGAGTTGCCCGAGGCGGTCTGGGCGAGCTGCTCCAGTCCCGGCGTCGAGGCCAGGCCCACGCGGGCCTCGGCGGTGACGGCGTCGCCCTCCTGGTGATCGAGCACGACGACGGCGATGCCGTGGGCCGCCAGGGCGTCAGCAGCCCCCTTGTCCTGGCCGGCGGTGGCGCGCGTGACGATCTGGGCGAGCTCGGCGTCGGCAGGATCCTCCAGGACAAGAGCCTGGGCGGCGGAGGTGCTGCTGCGCCTCGTCCTCTGTCCGTCCTTGGTGGGTTTGAGTCCGGGGTCGGCCAGAGCCGCTGCGGCACGGGTGCGCGCCTCGATGTTGACCGCTCCGGGCAGGACGTCGCTGATCTGGGTGCCGGGCCCGCGCCAGATGGTGGCCTGGAGCCCCTGCGGCGTGGAGGTGAGTCTGAGAACTCGTCCGGCCGCATCCGAGCCCTGGAACTGCTCGGCGATGAGCGGGATCTGCTGGGGCGTGGAGTGCAGCGCCAGGACCCGCGGGTTGCTGGCGCGGTGAGCCTGGTAGGACCAGATGCCACCGACCACCACCGGGGCGAGCAGGACGAGGCAAGCCGCAGTCGTGAAGGCCGCCTTGAGGCGGCGCGATCGCTTCCGCCTCGCCGTCAGGTCTGCGGCCGAGGAGGAGGCCGCGTCGGTATCCTTCCGGCCCCTGCGCTCCAGGGTGCGACGGCCGCCTCTGGACCGCTGACCGAGCAGGTCCCAGATGGTCTCGCCGGCGGTCAGGGCCGCTGCGAGGAAGCCGCTCAGCGCCAGGGACAGACCGGCCCCGGACCATCCGTTGACGGGGGCCAGGCCGCTTCCGGCGACGTCCGGGCCCAGCCCGGTCGGGGTGCGCAGGCAGAGCCCGGCCAGGATGAGGCCGCCCAGGGCCAGGAGGATGCCGGTGCGGGCCACCCGGACGCGCCGGGAGACGAAGAGCCCGACGACGCCCAGGACCGGGACCAGCGCCAGCAGCACCCGCAGCAGGACGCTCAAGGCCCCGGAGGACACGAGGGCGTCCATGTCCACTGGGGAGCCGGCCAGCAGGTCGAGACTGCTCGGTGCGGGCACGGAGATGGGCAGGCCGATGTCGGTCAGCAGCAGCCGGATCCCCTCGGCCCAGCCGGCCCTCTGACCCAGGCGCCAGGCGCCCCACCAGGCCGGGGCTGCCGTGACCACCATGGGAACCAGGGTGAGAATGAGCTTGAACCCGCGTCGCGTGGTCACCGACAGCAGCAGGATGATGACGGCCAGCACGGCGGCGGTGGCCGGGACGGCCGCGACGACGACGCTCAGCAGCAACCCCGCGACAGCGGCGGCCGTCGCCGACCCGTAC
>CAJZFF010000299.1 GCA_915069725.1 uncultured Actinomyces sp. | reverse complement strand
CGTCCTGTCCGCCCGGCGCGAGCGGGAATGAGTGCTCATCGCTGCCGGAGACCGGCGCGGCGACCGGGCCCAGGGTTTCGAAGCCCGCCTCCTCCCCCTGGCTCAGCAGCGCCTCCACCGCCTCGCGCGGCCCGTCGAGGCGGGCCGTGCGCCAGGCCGGCGGGAGATGCAGATCGGTGCGCTCGAGGAGATCCCGATGGGCGTAGTCGGCATGGTCCCACCGCACCAGCGCCTGCGCCGCCATGGGGTCGGGGCTGCCCAGGAGGATGACCTGGGCGTCGGTGCGCGCCAACACTGCCGCATTGGTCCAGCGGCGCAGCGCCTCGGCACCCGCACCGAGCTCGGGCCTGGAGGATAGGGCGCCGCCGTCAAGGAGCAGGACGGCGCGATAGCCACCGTCGGCGACGGGCTCGGCCCCGGCCGTGGCCACTACCAGGCGAGGTGAGGCATCCACGGTCTGGATAACGCCGTGCGACTCCCTGGCGCCCGAGACGACCACCGGCGTGCCCGGAAAGGCACGGCCCAGTTCCTCGCCGGTGCGCGCACTGCCCGAGCCGCGCATACGCACCTGATCACCACCGCATGCGGGACAGAGCCAACCCGCCAGTCCGCGCGCGCACCACCGGCAGGTGGTGACCCCGGCCGTCTCCATGGCCAGCGGGCCCCCGCAATGGGGGCAGCGAGCGGCCTGTCCGCATCGCCGGCACGCCACCACCGGGGCATAGCCGGAGCGTGAGACCTGAACCAGAACGGGCCCATCGGCCAGGGCATCACGCACCGCTCGGTGCGCAAGTGACGGAATTCGGGCGATTCCGGAGGAGCCCTCGGCTTCCAATCGAGTCGCATTGGGAGCGTGCACCCGCGCAACGGCGGCACGCCGCAATGACCGAGGAGCACTGAGCTCCTCAGCCCACCCCCGCTCCACGAAGCTCTGGGCCTCGATGCTGCGGGCGTAGCCGGCCACCAGCAAACCCGCCCCTTCCAGGCCGGAGCGCAGCGCCAGAACAGTGCGAGCGTGCGTGTAGGGAGCATGACGCTCATCGAGGCGGTTGTCGCCGTCATCCCAGATGACCGCCAGGCCCAGGCCACGCACCGGGGCGAAGGCGGCAGCGCGTGTACCCACCACAATGCGCGCGGTTCCGAGCAGCACACGCAGGAAGGCTCGGTAGCGACGAGCAGGGCCCCCCTCTGCGGTCAGCACGACAATCGGTTCGTCAAGCGCGGGGAGCAGCTCCTCCTTCAGCGCCGTCGCCACGGCCTCGGCCTGTGCCGCAGTCGCGACTATGACGAGAGCGCCTCGGCCCGACGCCAGGGCGGCCCTGATGGCATCGCCGAGCAGCGCAGTCCACCGGCGTACCAGACCGGCCCGTCCTGGGAGAGCAGTCCACACGGCACGTGGCGCGCCGCCGTCGGCGAGCGCATCCACGAATCCGGCTCCGCCATATGCGTCCCATCCCTCCCCGGACGGCGCCTGCCACTGAGACGGCGACGGTGCGCCACGACCGCGCTCAGAATGCTCGGTAGACGCATGACGCGGTGGTACCGCAAGGCGGATGATGTCCGAACGCACCCCGGCGCTTCTCGTCGCGACCGCCTCGATCAGCGCCTTCGTGGCACCGGTGAGCACCGGCAGGTCCGAGACGACCCGGCGAATCGGGGTCAGTCGACCGGCGTGGGTCGTCGTCGCGCCGCGCTCCCAGACCCATCCGCGCATATCCTGCCCACCGAAGCGGACGATCACGCTCGTGCCCACGGCGGCCGAGGCATCAAGATCCGGTGGGACGAGGTAGTCGAAAAGGCGGTCCAGATGCGGCAAGGGAGAATCGAGCAGCACTCTGGCCACGGGCGCGGCAACACCATTGCCGTCCACACCATGCTCAGACGGCGCCGGTGCAGCCAGTAACGCGCCTTGGGCGGACCTTCCCCCACGGCTCATCCGGCTCATCGCACCGCCCGGCAAGACAGATGCGGCTTAGACCGCGGCGCGCAGGGCCTCGGCGCGGCCGGTCTCCTCCCAGGAGAAACCAGGACGGCCGAAGTGTCCGTAGGCGCTGGTAGCGCGGTAGATCGGACGAAGCAGATCGAGATCGCGCACGATTGCGGCCGGGCGCAGGTCGAAGACCGCCTCGATGGCGGCGGCGATCCGCGCGACGGGGACTGTCTCGGTACCGAAGGTCTCAATGTACAGGCCCACGGGATGAGCGGAGCCGATGGCATAGGCAACCTGAATCTCGCAGCGCCGAGCAAGACCCGCTGCGACGACGTTCTTGGCGACCCAGCGCATGGCGTAGCTGGCGGAGCGGTCCACCTTCGAGGGGTCCTTGCCGGAGAAGGCGCCCCCGCCATGACGGGCCATTCCGCCGTAAGTGTCCACGATGATCTTGCGTCCCGTCAGGCCAGCGTCACCTGCCGGACCACCGATGACGAACTGTCCCGAAGGGTTGATGAGGACGTCGGTGTCGGCGGTGTCGAGCTCGGTACCGACCTCGGCCTCAGCGGCCAGCACCGGCTCGATGACCTCCGTCCGCAGAGCGTCGGTGAGCCAGGCACGAGTGCGGTCCGCGTCATGCTGGGTGGAGATGACCAGGTTGTCCAGGCTCACCGGGCGCTGGCCGTCGTAGCCGATCGTCACCTGCGTCTTGCCGTCGGGGCGCAGGCCCGGGACGATGCCCTGCTTGCGCACGAAGGCCAGGCGCTCCGCCAGACGATGCGCCAGATGAATGGGCAGAGGCATGAGGGCCGCGGTGTCGTCGCAGGCGTAGCCGAACATGAGCCCCTGGTCTCCGGCACCCTGCAGGTCGAGAGGATCGATGTCCGTGTCATCCCGACGGGCCTGAAGGGACTTGTCGACCCCCGCCGCGATGTCTGCGGACTGCTGCCCGATCGATACCGACACACCGCAGGAGCGAGCATCGAAGCAGACATCTGAGGAGGTGTAGCCGATGGCGGAGATCTCCTGGCGAACGATCTCAGGGATCTCGACGTATGCCCTCTCCGTCGTGACTTCTCCGGCCACGTGCACCAGGCCGGTCGTCACCATGGTCTCCACCGCGACGCGCGCGGTGGGGTCCTGCTCGAGGATGGCGTCGAGAATCGCGTCAGAGACACGGTCGCAGATCTTGTCCGGGTGACCTTCAGTGACCGACTCGGACGTGAACAGACGTAAGGAGGAACTCACGCACCCATCGTAGTCACCGCCGGAACTGATCCGTCGTGGCGTTACCCACGAAAATGCGGAAGCCGGTACTCAGGTCGCATTCACCAGGTCAGCGGTCAAAGAGATGACAAGGCGGGCGACGTCCATCTTGCTGCCCTGTCCCCGTGCCACTTCCGTGCCGTGGGCATCCAGGACGACGACGGCGTTGGGGACGTCTCCGAAGCCGAGCTCCTCCCCCACCGCGTTGACCGCCAGAAGGTGAGCCCCTTTTCTGCGGGCCTTGGCCCTGCCGTGGAAGAGCACGTCACCGTTCTCGTCCCCGGTCTCGGCGGCGAATCCGACCACGATCTGGCCGGGCCGAGGCGGTTCGCTCACCAGCCCGGCCAGGATGTCCGGGTTGGTGGTGAGCTCAATGGACATGGCCGGTTCAGCGGAGTGCTCCACTCCAGAGGGTGCCTGCTTCTTGAGCTTGGTGGCGGCCACGGTGACAGGCCGGTAGTCGGCGACGGCGGCAGCC
>CAJZFF010000298.1 GCA_915069725.1 uncultured Actinomyces sp. | reverse complement strand
GCGACAGCCGCTGCCATGATGACGGCATCGGCGTCGCGGGCGCCGTCGCGCACGGCGCGGAGCATGTCGGAGGCGGTGCCAGCAGCGACAACGCTCACCTCTGCGGGCAGGGTGTTGAGCAGGTCGGAGGCCACGTGCGCCTGCACCAGGGTGACGCGGGCTCCCTGCTCGGCAGCGGCCGCCGCCAGTGCGCAGCCCTGGCGCCCTGAGGAGCGGTTGCCGAGGTACCTCACCGGATCGATGGGCTCACGTGTCCCACCGGCCGAGATGACGACGTGCCGTCCTCGCAGATGCTTGTCGCCCTCCCCCGAGGCCTCCTGCGCTCCCGCGAACCCGACGGCGGGCTGTGCCAGGACGTCCAGGGCCTGCGACACGATCTGCTCGGGTTCGGGCATCCGGCCCACTCCGGAGTCCTTGCCGGTCAGCCTCCCGCTGTCCGGCTCGATGACCGTCAGACCACGCTGGCGCAGTACGGCCACGTTCTCCCGAGTGGCGGGGTTGACCCACATCTGGGTGTGCATGGCCGGTGCCAGGACGACGGGAGCCTGGCAGGTCAGTATCGTCGCGGTGAGCATGTCGTCGGCCCGTCCTGCCCGTACTCGCGCCATCAGGTCCGCCGAGGCCGGAGCGACCACGACGAGCTCGGCCCACTCGGCCACGGCCACGTGCTCGACCGCAGCCGGATCGTCGAAGACACCGGTGGATACGGTCCGGCCGCTGACCGCCGCCAGCGCCGGAGCCCCAATGAACCTCAGCGCCGACTCGGTGGCCACCACCTTAACCTCGTGCCCGGCCTGACGCAGCAGTCGAACGACGAAGGGGGCCTTGTAGGCGGCAATCGACCCGGATACGCCGACGACGACGCGCCGCGGCCCCTCGAAGGCGGTCACGGCGCGTTCACTCGCAGCAGTGTGCGGCTCGTCCATGGCGAGCCGGGCTCAGAACTGGATGTCGTCGAGGCTGGTGGGAGTCTCGCCGCCCTCGAGAGAGACCGGAGCATCCAGCGAGATGTCGCTGAACATGTCGGCCTCTGCGGCTCGACGGGCCTCCTCGGCCTCGGCGCGGCGGGCGCGGGCCACGTCCCCGGGGATGACCTCGAGCTTGTCCTCGGCGATCTCACGCAGAGCGATGCCCAGGGACTTCTCGCCGACCTCGGAGTCGACCAGCGGGCCGAAGAACTCGAACTGGTTGTCCTCGAGCTGCTGGGTGTAGGTGTTGATCTGGCGGGCGCGCTTGGCGGCCTCCACCACGAGCCCGTACTTGGAGTCGACCTTCTCCAGAAGGTCATCGATCGGCGGGTTGGTGATGCCCTCGGGCTGGGGAGAGGTTCCGAGCATGTGCATGCCTCCGGTTCAATCTCGATAGTTCAGAGCCACATTATTCTAACTGCCCAATCCCATGAGTCTCTCCAGCTCTGCGGTGGCGCTCGCCACGGTGTCATTGATGACCACGTGGTCGAACTCGCCGGCCGCGTCCAGCTCGGTGCGGGCCGTGGCCAGGCGCCGCTCCTGCTCATGGGCATCCTCGGTACCGCGTCCGACGAGCCGGCGGACGAGCTCCTCCCAGCTCGGCGGCGCGAGGAAGACGAGGCGGGCCTCAGGCATCGCCCGACGCACCTGCCGGGCACCGTCCAGGTCGATCTCCAACAGTGCGGGGCATCCGGCATCGAGCCGGTCCTGGACCGGGCCTCGGGGGGTGCCGTAGCGATACGCGCCGTGGACCAGAGCCCACTCCAGCATCTGGCCACTGGCGACGAGCGAGTCGAAGTCCTCGTCGCTGACGAAGTGGTAGTGCACGCCGTCGACCTCACCGGGACGAGGCCGACGGGTGGTGGCCGAGACCGAGACGAACAGGTCTGGATGGCGTCTGCGCAGCTCGGTGACGACAGTGCCCTTGCCCACCGCCGTGGGGCCGGCCAGAACGGTCAGGCGGGCGAGAGTGGGAACGGACGGGTGTGTGGCGGCAACGTCGGTCATGGCCACATCATGGCCTACCGGAACCCGCCGGCACGACCCAACGTCTAAGCAGCCTTCCTAGCCGAAGCGCTCCACGAGTGCCGCCCTCTGGTTCGCTCCCAGCCCACGCACCCGCCGGGACTCGGCGATATGCACGTCAGCAAGGATGGCATCAGCTGTTGTGGTCCCCACACGTGGCAGGGAGATGAGCAGTGCTCTGACCTTCATCTTGCCCAGGACATCATCTGTCTCTGAGGCGGTGAAGAACTCGGAGAGCTTGAGCTCGCCGCTCTTGAGCTCGGACTTGATACGGGCGCGATGCGATCGCGCCGCAGCCGCCTTCTCCAGTGCCTGAGCCCGTTGCTCGGGTGTCAGCGTCGGAAGCGTCATGGTGTGTCTCCTCCCGGTCGAATACCAGTGACCCGCACCACGAGCATAAGTCGGGCCAGGTGCACTCGCATTCGCAGGGGCCCATATTCCACAACTGACTTCGTGTTTCCGCACACACCCTCAATCCGAGGCGGGCTGCAGCACCTGAAGACTCACCGCAGGGCTGTTGCGGCCTCATAGGCGGATGCCGACGCGGCTTTTCGCAGCGCCTCAATGGAGGGTCCTGCTTTGAGAACTCCGCGTGAGGTGGAGGCCAGGACCTGACGGCGTGCCGGCCCGAAAACGGCCTCCAACTCGGCCGGCCCAGCGCCTTGGGCACCCACACCCGGCGCCAGCAACGGGCCATTGGCGCGCTGCAGGTCGATTCCCAGGTCGCTCACGGCCCCGCCGACGGTGGCGCCGATGACCAGCCCGATGCTGCCAAGCCTGCCTTCGCCACTGGCCTGGGCGTTGGAGGCGATCACACCCTCCACGATGCCGGCGGCCACGGCCTGGTCCCCGTTGACGGCGTGCTGGACACCGGCTCCTTCCGGATTGGAGGTCAGGGCCAGGACGAAGACGCCGCGTCCACTGGCCTCGGCGAGGTTGAGTGCAGGAGTGAGGGACCCGTAGCCCAGGTAGGGGGACACCGTGATGGAGTCGGAGGCCAGAGGAGCGTCGTCGGACAGGTAGGCCTGGGCGTAGCCGGCCATCGTGGAACCGATATCCCCGCGCTTGACGTCGAGAACGGACAGGGTGTCGAGGTCACGCAGGGCCGCCAGGGTCTCCTCGAGGACCGCGATGCCGGCGCTGCCGTGACGCTCGAAGAAGGCGGACTGGGGCTTGACGGCGGCCACGTGTCCTCCAACCGCGTCGATGGTCCGCAGGGCGAAGTCCCGCAGGCCTGCGGCCGAGTCGGCCAGGCCCCAGGCCTCGAGCAGGTTCGGGTGGGGGTCGATGCCGACGCACAGGGGGCCGTGGTCGTCCATGGCGTCGGCCAGGCGGGATCCGAAGGGGCGTCGACTGCCCTGGTGGGCGGCGGCGGCGGAACTCATCTGGTCTCCTTGTCGTCAACGGGGGCCATGGGACGGGACTCGGATACCGAGCCTCGCCGGGATCGACGGGCGGCGATGTGCTCCTGGAGGCTGCGAACCTGGAAGGGACCGCGCAGCTGGGCCTCGAGGGCCTGGACCGCCGCCTGGAGCTGTTGGACGGTGGTGATGATGGGACGGTCGGCGCCGGTCGTGGCCGCGCGGATGGAGTACCCGTCGGCACGGGCACCCTGACCCTTGGGGGTGTTGACCACCATGTCGATGGCTCCGGACTCGATGAGTCCGGCGATCGTCTGCTCGCCGTGGG
>CAJZFF010000297.1 GCA_915069725.1 uncultured Actinomyces sp. | reverse complement strand
CAGCTGCGCACGAACTGCCCCGATCCGGACCAGGCCGCGTAGACGCACTTGCCCAGGCGCACCGGCTGGGCGGGCACGCCCTCAGGGGCCGTGTCCTCCTTGGACGACGGCGTCTTGGTGACCTTGCCCCCGTCCAACGGGACGGAGATGAGCTCGTTGCGGGAGGCGACCAGGACCGAGTCGGCATCGGGGCCTGGCTGCTGGAGCACCAGGCCCGAGGTCCCCAGGCTGACGGACTTGCCCTCGGGCAGGTGGAGGATGCCGGTGCCGCGCTCCAGGACCACGGGCTGGTCGCCGACGGCGGTGATGGCCAGATCGGTGCCGGCGGTCAGCTTCAGGGAGGTGTTCGTGGCCTCCTTCCAGCCCTTGTCGTCGGTCTCCAGGGAGACCAGTGACTTGCTGGTGGCCGAGACGGCGTGGATGGCGCCGTCCTTGCCGATGGCGGCCACGACGTCGGGCATACCGGTGACCACGGGGGCGGCCGCGGTCAGGGAGCCGGCCTCCTTGGTCTTGGCGGCGCGGATGGTGCCCTGGACCTTGTCGACCGCCATGACCCGGTCCCCGCCCTGGGCGATGGTCACGCCCTTGGTGAGCTGGGTGCGCCCGGAGAAGGCGACCTGGGAGGGGTCGACCGAGGAGACGGAGGCGTCGCCGGAGTCGGGGACCAGGACGTCCTCGGCGTTCTGGGTGACGTCGAAGGAGGACGAGGAGGTGCGGATCGCGCCGTCGACCTCGCGGGAGGGGTAGTTGAGGCGGGCCACCAGGTGCTTGGAGGTGGAGGTGACCCACACGCCGCCGTCGTTGAGGTGCAGGTCGGCCTGGGCCACGCCCTCGTGGAGCCAGGCGGCCGTTCCCAGGGCGGCGACGCACACGACGGCGGCCAGGGACGACATGCGCTTGCGCAGTCGCACGCGCTGAGCGCGCGACTGGGGGATGCGGAAGGTCGCGGCCAGCCGGGAGGTGGTGGTGCCGGAGGTCAGGCCCGAGCCGACGTCCTGGACGTCGTCGGACCGGGAGGCCCGGCTGCGCCGCCGGGGGCGCAGGGCACCGGCGGCACGGGTGAGCAGACCGGGACGGTCCGCGGTGGACGGTTCGGTCTGAGCGGTGCCGGAGTCGGATCGGTTGCTTCCGCCGTCACCGGCACCGGAGGTGGCTGCGGCGGAGTCGATGCCGCTCGACGGGGTGTCGGGCGTCTCGAAGTCGTTACGTGAAGTGGTCACTTGGCCCCTTGGGGACTACGGGATGCGACCTCCTGGACGAGGGTGCGGCGCAGCATCGTCGAGGAGGTGGTGGGTGTGTAGGGCAGGTAGATCACCGAGGCCCCGACCTCGGCCATCTCGGCCTCCAGACGGCGGCCCTTGTCGGTGCCCTCCCAGTCAGTGCCCTTGAACAGCACGTCGAAGGGGGAGCGCTTCCAGGCCAGGCGCTTGTCCTGGTCATAGTCGGGGACCACGGAGTCCACCATGCGCAGGGCGGCCACCATGGCCATGCGCTCGGCCAGGGGCACGATGGGACCGCGTCCCTTCATCCGCTCCAGCGACTCGTCGGTGGCGACCCCCGCGATGAGGTGGTCGCAGCGCTTGGCCGCCTCGGTGAGGATGTTGAGGTGCCCCACGTGCAGCATGTCGAAGCCGCCGGGGACGTAGCCGGTGATCATCAGTAGGCTCCCTTTCCGCCGATGACCGCGCGCAGCGTTCCGGCGAAGATCTTCGCGTCCAGGGCTCCGCCCCGGTTCTCCACGTAGTGACGGTCGAGGGCCACGGTCGAGGCCCAGGACAGGTCCGAGCGTCCGGAGATTTGCCACAGGCCGGTCAGCCCGGGCTTGACCAGGAGACGACGCAGTGCCTCGGCGTCGTACTTGGCGACCTCGACGGGAAGTGCGGGGCGGGGCCCCACCAGGCTCATGTCCCCGCGCACGACGTTGATGAGCTGGGGGAGCTCGTCAATCGACAGGCGGCGGATCCAGCGGCCCACGCGGGTGATGCGCGGGTCCTGACGGTCCTTGAACATGACCTCGTTGCCGGCGTCGCCGCCGGCCTTGACCACCGAGGCGCGGCGCGCGTCGGAGTCGATGTACATGGAGCGGAACTTCCACATGGTGAAGGGCTTGCCGTCCTGGCCCACACGGGTCTGGGTGTAGAAGACCGGACCGGGGGAGTCGAGGCGGATGGCGAGCGCGGTGGCCGCCAGCAGCGGCGAGATGAGGGCCAGCCCGATGGCACCGGCGAGCCGGTCGAACAGGGCCTTGCCCGCGGCGCGGGTGCGGCGGGTC
Source organism: uncultured Actinomyces sp. (assembly GCA_915069725.1). Taxonomy (GTDB): domain Bacteria; phylum Actinomycetota; class Actinomycetes; order Actinomycetales; family Actinomycetaceae; genus Actinomyces. The sequence continues at coordinate 1,411 of CAJZFF010000297.1, read as the reverse complement.
TTGACGGCGATGAGACCGGTCCAGCCGTGCGTGACGGTCAGGGCCCGCATGCGCCCGGGCACGACGTCCTGCAGCCCGGGGGCGACGACGAGGCGCACCTGGGTGCCCCCCAGGCCGCGCATGAGGGTGACCAGGTCCTCGGGGATGACCGAGCCGACCGTCATGACGGCGTCGATGCGCTCGGCGTGCAGGGTCTGGGCGATGTGCTGGGGGCTGCGCACGGGCTCAGCGGAGTGGAAGGCGCGGTCCTGCCCGGAGGACAGGTAGCCCACGATGAGGAAGCCGTCCATGGGGTGGCGGCGCAGCTGGGTGAGCATGGGCTGGGAGCCCGAGCCCATGACGATGAGGGTGCGACGCAGGGCGTGCCCCTCGAGGCGGCGGCGGCGCAGCCACCCGGCCTCGATGGAGCGTCCGGTGACGGCCAGGAGGAGCTGGGCCGCCAGGGTGGCCAGCAGGGTGGTCCGGGCAACTCCGGACAGGTCGGCCAGCAGCAGGGCCACAGGGACGCTCACGGCGGCCGCGGCGACGAAACGACCCGTGCCGGGTCCGGCCTGCTCCACGGCGTCGATGCCGAGGGCTCCCAGGAACCAGGCGATGAGCACCATCGAGATGCCCACGGTGGTCGCGGACCAGACCAGTGGCAGGTGGCCGCCCAGGAGGGCGAGCCAGAAGGGGACCGCGACGGCGAAGAGGTCGGACAGGACGAGCCAGATGACGAGGTCATGGCGCGTGCGTGCCCAAGGACTGCGCGGAGCGGTGGGGGAGGTGGCGTCGGCTGCTGCTGTCGAGGGACGCCGGTGCTGCTCGCGCTGGGGCAGTGTCAGGGTCGAACTAGACAAGGTGGACTCCGCAGGGATGATCGTGGGTGGGCAATAACTGGTCGGCTAGTGCTGACGGGACGTCGTGAACAGCAGCGTTTTAGAATGCTACTAAGTCTTGCGGACGTTATTTGTGGGAAGTGGCCAAGATCGCAGGGGCAAGATGAGGAGTCGAGAGGTTTCTGAGGTGTCTGTATGTTACAGGTGCGCAACGATATGGAGGTGTCAATGCGCCTCTGAGGGACCTTCCAGGGTTCTTCCAGCGTGCGGCGTTGTTGCAGGTCAGGGCCGGTTTGCTGGGGTTGTGCCAAGGGGGGTGGTTGGGGGGCCGTCTATGTCACAAGACGATAAACAAAAGATACCAGGTCACCAGCCTTGATGCGTCTACTCTCGTGCCTGTCATCGGGTGTCTTTCCGATGCCGGATTGTGACCTTCCTACAACATCAGGAGTGCTACGTGACCCAGTCGAGTTCTTCGACGTCTGAGTCGGCTTCGGTGCCGGCTGAGGCGCAGTCGACGGACGGCGCTGCCCCGACGGGTGCCGCTGAGTGTGGGCGACCTGCTGATAGCTCAGTCGCCGCAAGCCTCTCGG
>CAJZFF010000296.1 GCA_915069725.1 uncultured Actinomyces sp. | reverse complement strand
CCAGCTCCCCACCGCGGGGGCGGGCCGGGGCGCCGGCACGTCTGCGCGGCCCGTCCGGCAGCTGCCCGAGTCGCGCCCGGCACGTATTCCCGCGCCCGGTATCTTCCTTGTCACCGCCTCTGCCTCTGCCGCGCCGGCTTCCCCTCCGATAGCCTCATGCGATCATGCCCGAATCGTCCTCCCGGTCGTTCCCAACCGTCCCGACCGCGCTGTCCGCCCTGACCGCACAGTCCATGACCCCCGACGCCCCGCTGCCCCATCCCCCGTCCTTGGGGGCCGGGGCGCTTCTGCGCTGGCTACTGCGCCGCGCCGCCGTCCCGGTCACCCTGGCGACCCTCGCGGCCTGCACCTCCAACATCATCCAGGCGATCGTGCCGGCCTTCCTGGGGCAGGCCCTGGACGCCGGCATCGAGAACGGCCTCAACGGCCGCGTCTGGGGCATCGGCGCGCTGCTGCTGGTGCTGTTCGTCGTCTACGCCGTCGGGGACACGATGATGTCCTACTTCGGGGTGACGGCCTGGATGCGCACCGCCTTCGACGTCGACCGGCTCGTGGGCCGACAGATCTCCGCCACGGGCAAGGACCTGTCCCGGCAGGTCTCCACCGGCGAGGTCGCCACCATCATCGCCTCCGACGCCGACTACCTGGGCAAGCTCATCCAGCACCTGCCGGCCCTGCTGGGGGCGGCGGCCAGCTTCCTCGTCGTGGCCGTCCTCATGCTGCGCACCTCGGTGAGCCTGGGGCTCATCGTCATCCTGGGCATGCCGCTGGTCGCGGCGATCGTCACCCTGGTCATCCGGCCCCTGCAGAAGCGTCAGGCCGTCCAGCGCGAGGCCCAGTCCGCGGTCACCACGGTCACCACGGACACGGTGGCGGGCCTGCGGATCCTGCGGGGCATCGGCGGGGAGGACGTCTTCGCCCGCCGCTACCGGGACGCCTCCCAGGAGCTGCGGCGCCGCGGCGTCGAGGTGGCCTCCTCGCAGGCCACTCTCATGACCCTCCAGGTGCTGCTGCCCGGGCTCTTCGCCGCGATCGTCGTGTGGGTGGCGGCGCGCATGGCCGTGGCCGGCAGCCTCACCCCCGGCGGGCTCATCACCTTCTACGGCTACACCGCCTACCTGTCCTGGCCGCTGTGGGTGTTCACCAGCTCCGTGCAGGACTACACCCGGGCCGTCGTCGGCGCCCGGCGCCTGAGCCGCCTGCTGGAGGTGGCGCCGGCCGCCGGCAGCCTCGTGGAGCGCCTCGACCTGGACCCCGCCGCCGCCCACCCCGTCAGCGGCGACCTGGTGGACACCGGAAGCGGCCTGCGCCTGGAGGAGGGCCGCATGACGGCCCTCGTGTGCCCCGACCCGCAGGTCTCCGCCGACCTGGCCACGCGCCTGGGGCGCTTCACCGACGCCGGCCCCACCGTGACCCTGGCGGGCCGGCCACTGACCACCATGCCCCTGGAGCAGGTACGCGCCAGCGTCGTCGTCTCCGGCGCCACCGCCCAGCTCTTCACCGGGACCCTGCGTGAGGCCCTCGACGTGCGCAGCGGCCCCGACCCGCAGCCGGCGGAACTGGAGGACCTCCTGCGCGCCGAGACCGAGCGCACCACCGGGGCCGACGTCGACCAGCAGGTCCGCCCCCAGGAGCGCGAGGCCCCCGGCGACGACCGGCTCATCGAGGCCGTCGGGATCGCCGACGCCGGTGATGTCCTCACCTCCCTGAGCGAGGGCCTGGCCGGGATGATTACTGAGAAGGGCCGGTCCCTGTCCGGCGGGCAGCGTCAGCGCGTGGCCCTGGCCCGAGCGCTGCTCACCGAGGCACCCACGCTCGTGCTCATCGAACCAACCTCCGCACTGGACTCCCACACCGAGGCCCGGGTGGCCGCCCAGGTGCACCGGGCCCGCGCCGGGCGCACGACCGTCGTCGTCACCGCCTCACCGCTGGTCCTGGAGGCCTGCGACGAGGTCATCCTCCTGGACTCCAGCGGGACCGAGCTGCTGCGCTCCACGCACCGCGAGCTCATGGCGATGGCCCGCGACGGCCACGCGCAGGCGGCCGACTACCGCGCCGTCGTCTCACGGGCCATGGGTGAGGATGAGGAGGCGAGCTGCTGATGGCACTTCCCGTCGCGCCCGGGCCCGTCGCCCTGCGCAAGACCTTCCGCATCATGGCCTCCTACCGGGGGCGCTTCGCCGTCGTCCTGGCCCTCCAGATCACCGCGGTCCTATCCACGCTCGTGGCCCCGCAGCTGCTGGGGCGGCTGGTCGGGCGGGTCTCGGCCGGGCGGGCCGACGCCGGCTACGTGGACCGGATCGTGCTGACCATCATCGCGGTCACGCTCGTGGGGGCGCTCATCAACCGCTTCGCCCAGAAGCACGCCCGCACCCTGGGCGAGTCGGTCTTCGCCGAGCTGCGCGAGCGCATGATGAACCGGGTGGTGCACCTGCCGCTGAGCGCCGTGGAGTCCGCCGGCACCGGCGACCTCGTGGGGCGCACCACCACCGACGTCTCCCGCATCGAGTTCCTGGTACGGATGGGGATCCCCCAGATCCTCGTGTGCGTGGTGACGATCGTCTTCACACTCCTGGCCGCCGCCGTCGCCGACCCCCTCCTGGCGCTCGGGCTGCTCGTCATCGCCCCACCCGTGTGGGCGATGATGCGCTGGTACCTGCCGATCTCCATCCCCGCCTACCGGGCCGAGTCGGCCGCCCAGGCCCACCTCAACGGGGCGGTCTCCGAGACGGTCGAGCACGCCGAGACCGTGGACGCCCTGGGCATCGGGGCGCGCCGCGAGCGGGCCATCATGACCTCCATCAAGGAGGCCTGGTCCCTGGAGCGCTACACGGCCGCGCTGCGGGTGCGCCTGTTCATGGTGCTCGACGTCGCCTGGCGGGCGCCCGTCGTCGCCGTCCTCCTGTGGGGAGGGTTCCTGGCCGGCCGCGGCTACGCGACCCTGGGGGCGATCACCACCGTGACGCTCTACGCGATGGAGCTGCGCAAGCCGGTGGGCCAGCTCATGTTCTGGGTCGACCAGGTCCAGATCGCCCAGGCCTCCCTGTCCCGCATCCTGGGGGTGGAGGAGGTCCCCGACGACCGCACCCCCACCGGCGAGGAGCCCAAGGGCACGCGGATCGTGCTCGACGACGTGCGCTTCTCCTACCGGGAGGGCGTCGAGGTGCTCCACGGGATCGACCTGGAGCTCGTGCCCGGGGAGCGGCTGGCCGTCGTCGGGCCCTCGGGGTCGGGCAAGTCCACGCTGGGGCGGATGCTGGCCGGCATCAACCCGCCCACCTCCGGGAGCGTCACCGTGGGCGGGGTGTCGCTGACGGACCTGACCGAGGACGAGCTGCGCCGCCACGTGGCCCTGGTGACCCAGGAGCACCACGTGTTCGTCGGCACCGTGGCGGACAACGTGCGCCTGGGGCGGCCGGGCGCCTCCGACGACACGATCCGCGAGGCGATCGAGGCCATCGGGGCCGATGCCTGGGTGGACGGGCTGCCCGAGGGGATGGACACGATGGTCGGCTCGGGGCACCTCGAGCTCAGCCCCGCCCAGGCCCAGGAGGTGGCGCTGGCCCGGCTGGTGCTGCTGGACCCGCACACGCTCATCCTGGACGAGGCCACCTCGCTGCTGGACCCGCGCGCCGCCCGCACCCTGGAGCGGACCCTGTCCACGGCGCTGGCCGGACGCACCGTCATCGAGGTGG
>CAJZFF010000295.1 GCA_915069725.1 uncultured Actinomyces sp. | reverse complement strand
GGGACATCCCCAGGAGCATCGCAGCACCCCAGTGCCAGCGCGCCCCGGGGGCGATGCCGCCGCGCTTGAGCGCCCGAGTGGGGGGCGCCGTGGTGAGTCCCATGCCGATGAGGACGGTGATGACCAGGACGCCGATCGTTCCCGCCTTCGGCCAGGCGACCCATGCCAGCACCGCCGTCACAACACCGACGGCGCTCAGGGCCGCAGCAGAGTTGGCGGTCCGCAAGCGCGGGAAGCGGTGCTGATGAAAATGTCGCGGTTCGTATCTGAGTTGTGTCATGGGAGTAGTGGCACCAATGATGCGCGGGCACGCACGGGCGATCCGAGCCGAGCATTCAGTACCGTGGGTGAGGAGTGCAACGGCGGCCTGAATGAGGGCAGGCAGGTACGGACGAGTACGGGCAGAGACGGCTGGTTAAACAACTCCGCACAGCGCGGAGCGACGACACTGACCGACCAGGCCCTAGGGACGACTTTCGCCGGAGCGTCACTCCACTTTATCGGGCGGATGACGGACATGAGTCGGTCAAGCCAAACTCTCAGTCTATTCTCCTGATTTATTCAGGTTTCATTAAAACTTTATTCAGATCGCCCCGCCGCGGCGCCGGTCCACTCACCTGTAAGTATTCACAACCTCTCTCCGGACATCCGCAAGGGCCGACCACGCAGCGAGATGGCCACCACCTGGACAAATGCGGTGCGGGCGTTTCCGCGCCTTTACCCCGCCGCGGTTCACACCAGAGTGAGGGGAGAACGACGATGGGCCGCAACCCGACTGGGCTGCGGCCCATCGTATCGAACCGATAGTGGAGATCAATGCCCTCGCAGACCCGTCAGGACACGGGTGGGGTGGCCGGCCGCAGCCCCGGCTCAGTGCCCGGGCTCGGCGGCCGGTGAGGCACCGCCGTCACGACTGATCGGCGCCGAGGGGATACGCAGCGGGCTGGATGAGCCTCCCCCTCCGCCGGCTGCGGCCTCCTCGGCCTCGCGCAGCGCGGCGACCTCGGCCTCGCCCTGCTCCCAGGGCTCACCGCGGAAGATGAACTCACCCAGGATGGACTCGCCCTCGGCGTCGACGATGACCTTCTGGCCCCGCTCGATCTCCCCGAAGAGGATCTTCTCGCTCAGGGCGTCCTCGATGTCGCGCTGGATGGCGCGGCGCAGCGGACGGGCGCCGAGCACCGGGTCGAAGCCGCGCTCGGCCAGGAGGTCCTTGGCGGCCTCGGTCAGCTCGATGGTCATCTGCTGCTCGGCCAGGCGCCTGTCGAGGCGCACGATCATGAGGTCGACGATCTGGCGCACCTCCTCCTTGGTCAGCTGCGGGAAGACGATGAGGTCGTCGACGCGGTTGAGGAACTCGGGCCGGAACTGCTGCTTGAGCTCGCGGTTGACGTGGGCCTTCATCTCCTCGTAGTCCATGGCGCCGGACTCGGTGGACTGGAAGCCGGTGGCCACCGACTTGCCGATGTCCTTGGAGCCGAGGTTGGTGGTCATGATGATGACGGTGTTCTTGAAGTCGACCACGCGGCCCTGGGCGTCGGAGAGGTGACCGTCCTCCAGGATCTGCAGCAGGGAGTTGAAGATGTCCGGGTGGGCCTTCTCGACCTCGTCGAACAGGACCACGGAGAAGGGCCGACGCCGCACCTTCTCGGTGAGCTGGCCGCCCTCGTCGTAGCCGACGTAGCCGGGAGGGGCGCCGAAGAGGCGCGAGACCGTGTGCTTCTCGGCGAACTCGGACATGTCGAGCTGGATGAGGGCGTCCTCGTCGTCGAACAGGAACTCCGCCAGGGCCTTGGCCAGCTCGGTCTTTCCGACGCCGGTGGGGCCGGCGAAGATGAAGGAGCCGCCGGGGCGCTTGGGGTCCTTCAGGCCGGCGCGCGTGCGGCGGATCGACTTCGACAGCGCCTCGATGGCCTTGTTCTGGCCGATGATGCGCTTGTGGAGCTCGGCCTCCATGTTGAGGAGCTTGGCGGACTCGGCCTCGGTCAGCTTGACCACCGGGATGCCGGTGGACATGGCCAGGACCTCGGCGATGAGCGCCTCGTCGACCTCGGCGACCTGGTCGAGGTCGCCGGACTTCCAGGCCTTCTCCTTGGCGGCGCGCTCGTCGGCCAGGCGGCGCTCGTCGTCGCGCAGGGAGGCGGCGCGCTCGAAGTCCTGGTCGTCGATGGCGGACTCCTTCTCCCGCTTGACCTGGGCGATCTGCTCGTCGATCTCGCGCAGCTCGGGCGGAGCCGTCATGCGGCGGATGCGCAGGCGGGCACCGGCCTCGTCGACCAGGTCGATGGCCTTGTCCGGCAGGAAGCGGTCGTTGATGTAGCGGTCGGCGAGCTTGGCGGCGGCCTCGATGGCCTCGTCGGTGATGACGATGCGGTGGAAGGCCTCGTAGCGGTCGCGCAGACCGGTGAGGATCCCGATGGTCTCCTCGATGCTGGGCTGGTCGACGGTCACCGGCTGGAAGCGGCGCTCCAGGGCGGCGTCCTTCTCGATCTTGCGGTACTCGTCCAGGGTGGTGGCCCCGATGGTCTGGAGCTCACCGCGGGCCAGCATGGGCTTGAGGATGGAGGCGGCGTCGACGGCACCCTCGGCGGCGCCGGCACCGACGAGGGTGTGGATCTCGTCGATGAACAGGACGATGTCGCCGCGGGTGCGCACCTCCTTGAGGACCTTCTTGAGGCGCTCCTCGAAGTCGCCGCGGTAGCGCGAGCCGGCCACGAGCGAGCCCATGTCCAGGGAGTAGAGCTGCTTGTCGCGCAGGGTCTCGGGGACGTCGCCGTGGACGATGGCCTGGCTCAGGCCCTCGACGACGGCGGTCTTGCCCACGCCCGGCTCCCCGATGAGGACGGGGTTGTTCTTGGTGCGCCGGGAGAGGACCTGCATGACCCTCTCCATCTCCTTCTTGCGGCCGATGACCGGGTCCAACTTGCCCTCGCGGGCGGCGGCGGTGAGGTTGCGGCCGAACTGGTCCAGGATGGCGCTGCCCGAGGGCGTGCCCTCCTTGGAAGGGCCGCCGGCGTTGACGGTCTCCTTGCCCTCGTAGCCGGAGAGCATCTGCATGACGGTCTGGCGCACGCTGGACAGATCCCCGCCGAGGTTGGTCAGGACCTGGGCGGCCACGCCCTCGCCCTCGCGCAGGAGGCCGAGGAGCAGGTGCTCGGTGCCGATGTAGTTGTGGCCGAGCTGGAGGGCCTCGCGCATGGAGAGCTCGAAGACCTTCTTGCCGCGCGGCGTGAAGGGGATGTGACCGGTGGGGGCGGACTGCCCCTCGCCGATGATCTCGATGACCTGGCTGCGCACGGCGTCCAGGGAGATGTCCATGGACTCCAGGGCCTTGGCGGCCACTCCCTCGCCCTCGTGGATGAGGCCGAGAAGGAGGTGCTCGGTGCCGATGTAGTTGTGGTTCAGGGCCCGCGCCTCGTCCTGCGCGAGCACGACGACGCGTCGGGCGCGGTCGGTAAAGCGTTCAAACATCAGTAATTCCTCCTCGGCACGCGCTCAGTGCGGGACCGCTCGTCCGGTGGTGGCGAGGGATGTCGCAGCGCCGCGGAGAGATGGCGCTGAGAGCACGTGCTGACAAGGCTAACCAGGCCGACGCCCGGGCCATGCCCCTGTTCGCGGTAGGCGTGAGTAAGCCTTGAGTCGGGTCGGCTCAAGATGAGGAGCTGCGGGGTCGGCCCCTGCCTCCCGCCTGGCGTCCCGTCCCTGAC
>CAJZFF010000294.1 GCA_915069725.1 uncultured Actinomyces sp. | reverse complement strand
CACCTACCTCATCGTCACCCACTCGATGATGGTCCACGACGTCGGCACCGGGCGCGGCGGCATCCCGGCCGCGCTGGACGCGGTCACGGCCCGCGCCCTCGTCATCGACATCGATTCCGATCGTCTCTTCCCGGCCGCCCAGGCCGCCGAGCTCGCCCAGGCCATCCCCGGAGCCCGCCGCGAGACCGTCCACTCTCTGCACGGTCATGACGGCTTCCTCATCGAGGCCGAGCAGATGAACGCGATCCTGCGCTCCTTCCTGGACGGCCCGGAGAACGGAGCACGGGCCGACGCATGAGCGCGCCACCGGTGGACGCCTGGGGACCCGACCTGCTGGGGCCCGGCTTCGAGGCGCGCACCCTGCCACTGCTGCCCGACGAGGAGGACGACGACGCCGTTGCCACTCTCGTGCGGCACATGCCCGCGTCCGACCCGCAGGCCCTGACCGGCACCCCCACCACCCCGACCTTCGCCGCGCTGTACCTGCACGGCTGGAACGACTACTTCTTCCAAACCCACCTGGCCCGGGAGATTTCACGCCTGGGCGGGGCCTTCTACGCCCTGGACCTGCGCCGCTACGGCCGCTCCTGGCGCGAGGGCCAGATGCTGGGCTGGTGCACCTCCCTGGCCGAGTACGACGAGGACCTGGGGCTGGCCCTGTCCGCCATCCGCGCCGACCAGGGCTGGGAGACCGAGCTCGTCCTGTCCGGTCACTCCACGGGCGGGCTCGTCGCCTCCCTGTGGGCCGACCGCCACCCGGGGGCCCTGCGCGCCCTGGTCCTGAATTCCGCCTGGCTCTCGCTCCAGGGCTCCGAACTCGTGCGCACCGTCGGCGACCCGGTTCTGCGCACCCTGGCGCTGCGCGACCCGCGCATGTCGATCCTCGACGGCTGGGTCGACCCGGCGCGAGTCTTCTCCATCACCGACGGCTGGCTCCCCGAGCGCGACGGCGAGCTGCCCGATCCCGCCTGGGCCGACGACCCCTACGTGACCGGCTGGGACATCAACCCCGCCTGGTCGATCAAGCCCTCCGCGCCCGTACGTGTCGGCTGGCTCCAGGCCGTCATGGAGGGCCACAACCGCGTCGCCCAGGGCCTGGACATCCGCTGCCCGGTGCTGTCCATGGGCGCTGCCTCCACCCGGCTCGGAGTGACCTGGACTCCGGAGTCACGCAGCGCGGACACGATCATCGACGCCGACGCCACCGCCCGCCGCGCCGTCATGCTCGGCAAGCTGGTGACCATCGCCCGCTTCCCCGGCGGCGTCCACGACCTCACCCTGTCCGAGCCGCCCGTGCGCGAACAGGTCTTCTCCGCCATGCGCCGCTGGATGGCCGCCTACGTGCTGCGCTGATCCGGTCCGACGACGGCCGGCACCTCAGACCAGCCCGTTGCGGAAGGCCCACACGACGGCCTGAACCCGGTCGCGGGCGCCGATCTTGGGCAGGATCCGCGTCAGGTGCGACTTGACCGTGCTGGTCTCGACGATGAGCTCGGCGGCGATCTCCGCGTTCGACATGCCGCTGGCGAGGAGCTGGACGACCTCGCGCTCCCGCTCGGTGAGCACACCGAGCGCCTCCCGGTTCTCGACCCGCCCCTGGCGGCGGGCGAACTCGGCGATCACCCGGCGGGTGACGCTCTGGTCCACCAGGCCGTAGCCGGAGGCCAGGCGGCGCACGGCATCGACCAGCTCCTCGGGCTCGCAGTCCTTGAGGATGAAGCCGTCCGCCCCGGCCTCCAGCGCGCCGAAGACGTCGGCGTCCATGTCGAAGGTAGTGACGACCAGGACCGCCGGGCCGCTGTCCTGGCGTTCGGCGACGATCTGGCGCGTGGCCGTCAGGCCGTCCCCCTCGGACATCCGCAGGTCCATGCACACGACGTCGGGCCGGGTCGCGCGCACCACGCGCACCGCCTCCCTGCCGCCGGAGGCCTCGCCCACCACCGTGATGTCCTCGTTCTCCTCCAGCAGGATACGGAAACCGGCGCGAATCACCGCCTGGTCATCCACCAGCACCACCCCGATCACGCGTCCTCCTCCCGGGCCAACGGCAGGACCAACCGTACCCGCCAGCCGCCGCCCTCCACCGGGCCGGCGTGGAGAGAGCTGCCAACGGCGTCGGCCCGTTCCCGCATGACCGTCAGGCCCGTACCGCCACCACCGGGGTCGGTCGGCAGTCGGCGGGCCGGGCCGTTGAGCACGCTCAGCTCAAGGGCGGCCTCCAGACGTCTCACCTCCACCGTGATCGGGGCTCCCGGAGCGTGCTGCAGGGCGTTGCTGATCGCCTGCTGCGCCACCCGGAAGAAGGCGGTGTCGGCCCGCTGCGACAGGACCGGTATACGAGCGGCGGTATCTCTGGAGGGCGCACCGCTGGAGGTGCTACGGGTGGTCGCACCACCCGGCTCGTCACCCAGAAGGCCATCGTCGAACAGGTCAATGTCGACGCCGAGCGCCCGGGTGGAGGCCACCAGCTCGGACAGGTCGCGCAGTCCGGGCGAGGATTCCTCGACCTCCTCGTCACTGCGTAGCAGCCCCACCACGGAGCGGAGCCCGGAGAGGGTCTCCTTGGCCTGCCTGCGCAGCTGTTGAGCCGCGTCCCTGGCCGTCTGCGGGTCGCGGTCGATCAGTCGCTCGAGCGCGGCCGCCTGCACGACGATCCCGGCCAGGTGGTGGGCGGCGACGTCGTGCAGCTCTCCGGCCAGGCGGCGGCGCTCCTGGATGAGGGCCACCTCCAGCTGCCGGCCGTGCTCGCGCCTGAGGAGCTCCTGACGGGAGTGCTCGTACCTGCGACTGCTGGCCAGCGCCGCCCCGCCCAGCATCGGTAGCAGGCAGGCCGCCAGGTTCACCAGCACTCTTGTCATGGCCAGCTCCCACTGATTGGGCGGGTCTCGCCAGTTGTCGACCGCCGAGTAGGCCAGGGACAGCGCGGTCAGGGCAGCCGCCGTTCGGCGCAGAGGAAACCGCATCCCCATGCCGAAGGACACCACGAGCTGGCCGTAGCCGCTGGCGACGTAAGTTGCCGGAAGCAACAGCAATGTCACCGCCTCCGCCGACCACACCAGCGCCTGGCAGACCAGGGGGCGACTGCGCCACAGCACAAGCGCCAATCCCTCGGCCGCAAGCGGAACAGCCGTCGCGGCGAACCACGGCCAAAGGTGAGCCGGCACCGAGCTACTCGCGAGAAGCACCGCCGTTGGCTGGACCACCGCGAAGGTGAGAGCCAGCAGCACATCGTTGCGCCGGATCGAGACCGGGCTGGTGGGATCGGACACGCTCATGGTTGCATTGTCATCGACGGACACCGACCTCGACGTCCCCCGGTCACAGTCCGAGCCTGGGTACCAGGGCGTTGCCGGCCCAGGCCCACCAGGCCAGTGCCACTAGTGCCGCCAGGAGAACGGCCGACATGGTGATCCTCCGCCAGCCCGCCCGACGCCTCAGGGACATCACGAGGTCAGCCGCCGCGGGGATGATGGCCACCACCCCCAGGGCCTGCAGGACCTGAGCGCCCCGAATCACCGGGACGAGCCAAGTTAAAGAACCGTTGGACGATAGCCCTTTGGAGATAGTGGCGAGCAACAAGATCCAGGTGAGCTGGGCGGCCAGCGCCAGGGCCCCGCCGCCCCGCGCCACACGAGTCAACCACGGCAGCGGGGCACCGACCTCCTGGCCTCGCTTGAGGGCCCGACGTCGTCGCAGCGCCCCGACCGGCCAGGCCACCGT
>CAJZFF010000293.1 GCA_915069725.1 uncultured Actinomyces sp. | reverse complement strand
ACGCCTACAACAAAGCGAACCGCGCCAAATGGGACCTGGGGTGGAATCCGTCGCCGAGCAACCCGGATTTCTACTGGATTGACCATATCTCCTCTCTCGTTCGCTACGACGGTACCCGCTGGGACGGCACCGGCGGTATGCGCATCGAAGCGCAGCAGTCCGGGGATTCTGGGCTCTCCTACACGCAGCCAGGCCCCAATGAGGTCATGATTATGCAGACCGGGAGAATTGCGGGATTCACAACCGATCACAATTTCGGTAACGGTTACCTGCCTGTGCAGACATTCCCGAAGCCATTCCCGAAGGCGTGCATTTCAATCACGTTCCAGCCTATCTACAATAACGCGTCCGGCTGGCAATTCGTGTCACCACTCATGCCGATGGTAGACCGGCTCAGCAAGGAAAGCTTCCGTGTCCTTTTCCCGGGTGAGGCTAAGTCTGCTGCGCACGCGCTCATGTGGCAGGCCATCGGCTACTGAGAAATCTTGTCCCCGCACCAATCCCGGTGACGGGGATTTCCTATATCCAATCACGGAAAGGAAACCGTATGTCTGTTGGAAGTGTGGCGGCCGCGCAGGCCCGCTACATCTGCGACGTCGCTGACGTCGGCTACTCCCAGCCTGAGCGCCGCTCCTGGTACGCCAGCGCCGACGAGCAGGGCTACGTCACCACCCCCCAGAACGCCGACTGCTCCAGTCTCGTCTGCGGGAGCATCTGCTTCGGCCTGCACGTCACCTATGGCGTCCCCTGGGGGCACGCCGCCCTGCCGGAGATCGACGGCCTATGGACCGGGAACATGCGCGCGGGCCTCGAGGCCCGCGGCTACCGGGAGGTTCACTGGGATGACGCCAGCCTCCGCCCGGACGGAGGCTTCCAGGTCGGCGACGTCGTCCTGTCTGCCGGCCCTGAGGGTGGGGCGGGCCATGTCGTCATCATCACCGACCCTGCCGCCGACTACCTGTCTGAGGCGTGGATCGCTGAGGATGGGTCGATCGACGGCTACGCCGGCGACTCCACGGGGGGCGAGACCCGCACGGTCGCCTACTCGAGCCACCCCTACACGCTGACCGGGAAGTGGACGTCATGCCACCGCTTTGACGACACCATGTTCCTGTCCCAGTGGCCGGAGTTCGCCGGGGGAAGCACCCCGGTCCCGGCTCCTGCGCCCGCACCCGCCGCGCCAGCAACGTCGAGCGAGCCGACTCACGCGCACGGCGTCGACGTCTCCTCCTATCAGGCTGAGATCGACTTCAGTGTCGTCCCGGCAGATTTCGTCATCGTCAAGGTGACGCAGGGGACGGGCTACGTGAATCCCGCTTGGCGTGACCAGGTCGCCAGCGCGCTGGCCAACGGGAAGAGGTTGGGGCTCTATCACTTCGCTGACGACGATGACGTGAGCGCGCAGGCCGAGCACTTCCTGGGGCAGATCGGCGACTATGCGGGGCGCGTCCCCCTGTGGCTGGACTGGGAGGCTGACGCCGTCCCGCTCGGCCCCGGGGCAGCCCAGGCGTGGCTCGACACCGTCGCCGCCCGCACCGGCACCACGCCCGGCTTCTACACCTACCAGAACGTGATCCACTCCTACGACTGGTCCGCCGTCGCCGCACGGTATCCGCTGTGGGTGGCCGGTGGGCCCGACTACTCGGACTACGGGGCGGGCTACATGGACCCGGCTATCCCGGACGTCCCCTACTGGGGCACGTCGGCGCTGGTCCACCAGTACACGGAGGACGGCCGCCTGCCCGGATGGGGCGAGCACATCGACCTCGACAGGCTGCGTGACCGCGCCGCCTGGGACTCCATGGTGGGGGCGACCGCCCCCGCTGACACCACCACTACAGATGAGGATGACGACATGAGGATGCTTGGCATTGACTTCGGCACCAGCAAGGGCTACGCCCTCCTGACGCCCGGCCTTGGGGCTTTCGGCCTGACTCAGGCCCAGGCGGATGTCTGGTATCGGGCGGGAGTGCGCACCACCTGGGTCAGCGGGGAGGACTTCAACTCGCTCGTTGCTGACTCCTGGGCGCACTTCAACGCCTGCTTTGGCGGGCTCGCTGGCAAGAAGGACGTGGAGGCTGCTACCGCCGAGGTATTGGCCGCCGTCAAGGCCAGCGCCACCCCCAAGGCCGAGGGGGCTGCCGCGTGAGCACTCTCATCAAGGACCCCTTCGTCACTACTGTCGTCCTGGGGGTCCTGTGGCCCCTGGTGCAGGCGGCCCTGGACCGTCCCTACTGGACGCGTGGCCGCCGCGTCGCCCTCGTGATCGGGGCCGCCGTGGTCCTGACCGTGGGCGCCTGGGCGCTGTCCGCCTACCCGCTTCAGGCTGACGTCCTGGCCGCCCAGGCCGCGAAGTTCTTGGGCTTCGCCTGGGTCGCCTATCAGGCCCTCTCGCACATCCGGATCGGCGGCGTGAGCGTCCTCGCCTGGGCTGGCATCGTCACCCCCGGCGGTGAGACCCGGGAGCACTACACGCCGCGTCACGAGGCCGACTGATGGGCCTGGGCCGCCGACTCTGGTCGACGCTCCACGAGCCGCGGGCGATCTCAGCGATGATGGCGGCGACCTACGTGCTCATCGCCGTGGCCGTCGCTCTCATCCTGGGCGCCCCGCGCATCCAGCCGTGGGACGTCACCGTGGGCTGCCTACTGACCCTGTCCGGGTGCGCGATCGGCGCACCGGCGGCGTGGCGGGGATGGTGGGGCGTGGAAGGCCCGTCGGCGGCCCTGGTCGCCCTCGGCCTCCTCGTGGTCGCCATCGAGGACGCCGCACGCGCCCTCACGTCCGATCACTGGCCCGGCTGGCCGCTCTTCATCATCCTCGCTCTCCTCCTCATGATCGGTCAGCGGATGGCCCGCGTCTGGGGCCACGCATGGGAGCCCGGCTGCGAGCCGGACACCGCGCTCCGTCAGGCTGAGATCGGCGTGACCGTCGCGAAGGCTCATGAGGCCGACGCTGCGGCCCGCGCCGCCGAGAGGGAGGACCCTGGATGCAGAGAATCGAGCTGATCGGCGCGATCGTCACTAGTGGGCTCGGCTCCATCCTGGTCAGCCAGATCGGGGCTGCGATCCGGGCCATGTGGCACGCCAGGCAGGGACGCGAGTCGGACCTACAGGTGGCGCGCCGGGAGGCCGCCCAGTGGGAGTGCGTGGCGCGCCGTACGCGCGCGATCGCCCTCGACCGTGGCGCACCCCTGAGTGACCTGCCACGCGGCCCTGGGGAGTCCCCGATCGGGGACCTCGCTGACGACTAGCAGGAAGGCGCCCCTCCCACCCGAAGGTGGGAGGGGCGCCTTTTTGTCATCTCACCAGAGGTGAGTCATTCGCCAGTAGATGTTCCGCGCCGGCTGAGCGACGAACGTGTGCCAGTAGTAGCCCATGGTCACCTCCTTGGGGCCATTCTAGCCCGCTAGCGCCCCCGCTACCTACTCGGGTAGTGGGGGCGCGTTTCGTCGTCTCTGAGGGTTGTTTATGGCGTGATTCCGGGGGATTCTTGGTGTCGCGGAAAGATGGCTAGTTGATGGCTAGTTTTGGGATGGCTGGTCGGTGGTTTGGTGAGTGTTTTCAGAGGGCCGCCCTTGGGATGTCACCTGCTTTGGGAGCAGGGGGCCGCGGGTTCAAATCCCGCCAGCCCGACTAGAGTTCCGCAGAATCAAGCCACATCATGGGTTACCTGCTTGCCCCCTCATATGCTATCCTGGGCTACAGATGGCTAGCCGAATGGCTA
>CAJZFF010000292.1 GCA_915069725.1 uncultured Actinomyces sp. | reverse complement strand
CGGCGCGCAGAGCGCTCTCGGCGGCGTCGGCCCCTCCGGCGAGCTTCGCCAGGGCCTTGCGCAGGGTCTTGCGGCGCTGGGCGAAGGCGGCGTCGACGACGGCGAAGACCTGCTCACGGGTGGCGCGCGTGGCAGGGGGCCGGCGGCGCACGAGCTCGACGAGGGCTGAGTCGACGTTGGGCACGGGCCAGAAGACGTGTCGTGAGATGGTCAGGGTGCGACGGGCCGCGGCGTACCAGGCGGCCTTGACGCTGGGGACGCCGTAGGTCCGCGAGCCGGGTTCGGCGGCGAGGCGGTCGGCGACCTCGGCCTGGACCATGACGGTGACGCTCTCCAGGCTGGGCAGGGCCTCCAGCGCGGTGAGCAGGACGGGGACGGCCACGTTGTAGGGCAGGTTCGCCACGAGGCGGGTGGGCGGAGGCCCGGCCTCGCCCAGCGAGTCCGGGCCGGTGATACTCAGCGCGTCGGCCTGGATGAGCGTCAGGCGGCCGGCGGCCTGCGGCATGCGGTCGGCGACGGTAACGGGCAGCGCCCGGGCCAGGGCGGGGTCGATCTCGACGGCGATCACTCGCGCCCCGGTCTCCAGCAGGGCCAGGGTCAGGGAGCCCAGGCCCGGCCCGATCTCCAGGACCGTGTCCTGGGGACGCACGCCCGCACTCCTGACGATGCGGCGCACCGTGCCGGCGTCGTGGACGAAGTTCTGCCCCAGTGTCTTGGTGGGGCGGATGCCCAGCGCCTGGGACAGACCGCGGACCTCGGTGGGGCCCAGGAGACCGGCCGCACGGGAGCTCGGGGAGGCGCCGTGATCCTGAGGATCCCGGGGGCCCGAGTGGGGGTGCTCCGCGCGGGCCGCATCGGCGGGGGTCTCAGAGGTGGCCTCACAGGCTCCTGCAGGGTCGGGCCCGTCGGTGGGGGCGGCTCCTGCCGGGGGCACCTGCGAATCGGGGACCGGCAACGTCATGGGGACACAGTAACCGGCACCCGCCTTTTGTCACTGTGAGATATCTGGGAACATGCCGCGTGTTCTCCGCATGATCGCGTCCCGGAGCGTGCGTGACGTCCCCGCGGCGGCTCCGGCCGCTCAGCGCAGGCCGAGCTTGTCGGCGCAGCCGGGCCACTGCCCCCAGCCGGCCTGGGCCTGGAGCTTCTTGGCCATGGCGGTCTGGGTGGCGGCGTCGGCCTCGTGGGGGTAGCCGGTTCCGCCCAGGGACTGCCAGGTCTCCAGGGTGAACTGGTACATGCCGTAGAAGCCGTTGCCGGTGTTGGTGGCCGGGTTGCCGCCGGACTCGCACTGGGCGAGCTTGGCCCAGACGTCGTCCCCGACCGAACCGTCATTCCCGCCGGCACTGCCGCCCGACGCCGAACCGCCAGAACCTCCGGCGGACTCCGACGACGCCGACGGAGCGGGAGCCTGCCCCTGAGACTGGGACTGGCCTTGAGACTGTCCCTGCCCCTGGGACTGAGACTGTTCCGGCTTGCTCTCCTGCTTCTTGGCCGCACCGGTGCCGACCAGGACGACCTCATCGACCTTCTGGGTGACGACGACCTGGGCGACGGGAGTGCGGGAGACCTCCTTGCCACCCACGGTGGTGACTTCGTAGGTGGTGCGCACGACGCCGTCGACACCGGCCGTGGCCACCTTGGTCTCGCCTTCGGACAGATCGCCGCTCTCCTGCTGGACCGAGCCGTGGGGGTCGGTGGCGTCGACCGTCTCGGTGGTCACCTTCTGGGTGCTCGGCGTGACCGAGACCCGGCTGCGACCGCCTTCAGCCCCCAGGCCATCGGTGCCCTTCGCGGCCGCCTCGACACCGGAGGTGCGTGAGGGCTCCCCCGCGCGGACAGCGGCGTACGCGGCCCCGGAGACCGCGACCGACAGGGCCAGGGCCGCCACACCGGCGCGCAGCGCGATGGTGCGCATGCTGCGCTGCCCATGTTGCCCGTGCTCACCACGGGCCGTCTCCTGCGGGACCGGCGCCTGCGGCTCCTCCGGCAGGGCGTGGGCGTGGGAACGGGCGAGGGGAGTCATGGGGAGACGTCCTTCCAGTTGACGGCGAGTGCCACGGTAGTGGAAGCCTCACGACGGCGACAATTACCCGCCTCACTCCTGCGTGACCTGCGTCCCATAACAATGGCGACGGCGCCAGTCTCACTGGGAGACGGGCGCCGTCGACGACGTTCCGGGCGGCTGCTTCGGCTCAGTACCAGCCGACGGACTCGGAGTGGGCCCAGGCCGAGCAGGGGGTGCCGTAGCGGCCCGAGATGTAGTTCAAGCCCCAGGTGATCTGGGTGCTGGGGTTGGTGGCCCAATCGTCGGCGACCTCGCTCATCTTGGTGCCGGGCAGCGCCTGGGGGATGCCGTAGGCGCCCGAGGAGGCGTTCTCGGCCTGGTAGTTCCAGCTGGACTCACGGGTCCACAGGCTCTCCAGGCAGGAGAACTCGGAGTCCCCCCAGCCGTGGCCGGCCATCATGGACCGGGCGACGGCCTTGGCGCTGTCGGGGTCGGTCCCCGCGCCAGGGTTGGCCGCAGGAGCCGGAGTGCTGCTGTTCGAGCCCTCACTGCCCCCGTTGGCCTGGGCGGCCTGCCCATCACCGGCGGACTGGGCCTGCTGAGCGGCCTCCTGCTGGGCCTGCTGCGCCTGCTGATCCTGCTGCTCCCCAGTACCCACCAGGACGACCTCGTCCACCTTCTTGGTGACGACGACCTGCGCGACCGGGGTGCGGGAGACCTCCTTGCCGTCCTGCGTGGTCACCTCGTAGGTGGTGCGCACGAGACCGTCAACGCCGGCGGTCTCAACCTTGGTCTCACCCTTGGGCAGG
The DNA here is from genome assembly GCA_915069725.1 of uncultured Actinomyces sp. Lineage (GTDB taxonomy): Bacteria > Actinomycetota > Actinomycetes > Actinomycetales > Actinomycetaceae > Actinomyces. Next base: position 932 of record CAJZFF010000292.1, on the reverse strand, counting down.
GAGTCGGTCTCCTTCTTCACCGTGCTGTGAACCTGCGGCTCGTCGACGGTGGTGGTGGAGGTCTGGGCGCTGGCGATCTTGCCGGAACCGGCCTTCGGGGTGGCAGCCGCCTTGGCCTGCCCGTCCGACTCACCACCGATCAGCCCGAAGGAACCGCCCGAGGAGGAACTCCCCTCGTCATCCCCCGCGGAGATGGCCGCGTAGGCGGCACCGGAGACCGCCAGGGAGAAGGCCGCGGCAGCGCCCCCCGCCTTGAAGAGCATGGGGGTCAGGGAGGTCTTGGCAGGCCCGTCGGCACGACGACGGCCATGGAGACCGGATGCGGCTCGCCTCTTGGAGGCCAAGGAGCCGAGGCCGGTGAGTGTGGTACTCAGGGAGCTGGTCTGGGAGTGACGACCCACGATAGAACTTCCTTCGTTTGACGACTGCATGTCACCGTAACCGATGACCCAGGGGCGTGCCAATGCACCTGCTCACACCCCGGCGGCTTGTGACCGAACCGTGCAAAGACGCTCTGATTCCCGACTGTTTTCCACCTGGGACGAACCTGGAAGAATGATGACAATCTGGGGGCCGCTGGTCCGGACAAATCCCGTCCCACCGACCCCGCCGCCACCTCTTTCCCAGGCTCCTGAGCACGCAGCCCGCGCCCCGCAGGATGTCAGGGACAGGTTCCGGCGGCCGGACTCGCACCGCGCCCGCTCCCCCTGCCCGGCGTAGCCGACGGCGATCACCACGTCCCGTAGACCGCCGCGGTAGTGGCCTGCAGACGGCGACATAGCTGCTCCTCTCCTATCCCCCGCTGCTCGGCCAGGAAGCGGACCGTGTCACACATGAGGTAGGAGGCGTTGGGCCGGCCGCGCCAGCGCTTGGGGGAAAGGTAGGGCGCGTCGGTTTCCACCAGGAGGAGCTCGTCGGGCAGGGAGGCAACC
>CAJZFF010000291.1 GCA_915069725.1 uncultured Actinomyces sp. | reverse complement strand
GTCCGAGGAGGACTCCTTCGCGTTCGAGTTCAGGTCGTTGACCTTCTGATTGGTCCCACCCTTGTTCTCGCTGGCGTTGGCGTTGCTGTTGCTTCCACCGTTGTTGCCGCCGCCGTTGTTCTCGGAGGCCTTCTGCTCGGTCTTCTGCTGCTCAGTGGCCTTCTGCTCAGTGTTCTGCTGCTCGGAGGCCTTCTGCTCGGTCTTCTGCTGCTCGGAGGCCTTCTGCTCAGTGTTCTGCTGCTCAGTGTTCTGCTGCTCGGAGGCTTTCTGCTGCTCGGAGGCTCTCTGCTCGGTCTTCTGCTGCTCGGAGGCCTTCTGCTGCTCAGTGGCCTTCTGCTGCTCGGAGGCTTTCTGCTCAGTGTTCTGCTGCTCAGTGGCCTTCTGCTGCTCAATGGCGGTCTTGTCGCCACCACCGCCGTTGGCCTGCTTATCGCCACCGCCGTTGTTCTCGGTGCTCTCAACGGTGAAGGTGTGGTTGGAGACCGTGGTCACGGTCTGGCTGGTGGCCGTCTCGCTGTGGTGGGAGCCGGTCAGGACCAGGAGGTACTCCCCGTCGGGGGCGTCAGTGGGAGCAGGCAGATTGCCCGTGAGGTTGCCGTTGGCATCAACCGTCAACTCTCCAAGGGTGTAGGAGACGCTGGAGTCGCTCTTGCTCTTGAGGAGGACGGTGACCTTCTCACTGGCGTAGAAGCCCTGGGCGTTGAAGGTGAAGGTCTGGGACTCGCTCTCCGTGCGGGCGGAGACCTCGTAGGAGCCGGAGATGCGCGTGTCATCGAAGTAGATCTTCGTCTGCTGCTGCGTGGTCACCTGGGCCGTCTCAGTCTTGCCGCCGTAGGTCATGCAGCCTGCGCCAATGGTCCACCCGTCAGTGGTGGTGTCCGCGCTTGATCCGATGGACTTGATGAGTGCCGCCAGGTCGAGGTCGGAGGTCCAGCTGCCGTCCTCAGCCGCCTCGGTCTTGACGACGTCGGAAACGGAGCCGTCAGGTGCGTACAGCGCGATGCCGACGGTGGCCTGCTTCCCGGTGCAGCCGGTTCCCGAGATGGTGAAGGACGTGTTGGTGCTGGAGGAGGCGAAGGTCTTCTCCTGAGTGATCTTGAAGCTGCTGCCAGCGCTGGTCTTGCCGGGGGCCGGAGTGGTCTCGCCAGTCTTGCCGGGCGTCGGGCTGGGCTGAGCAGGGCTGCCGGGGGGCGTGGTGGCCTCGGCGGTGCTGCTGGGGGTGCTCGAGCTGTTGCTGTTGGAGCTGTTGGCGAGAACGGGGGAGGCAATGAGCGAGGCTCCGGTCATTGCGGCCACCGCGCTGGCTGCGGCCAAGGGGCGTCCAAGACGCATGTGTCCTCCTAGGTCTGACGGGGGAACGATGGTTGCCGGCGATCCGATTCTTCGTCGACTCGTTATCTACCGTAACGATGAATAGGGCGAGGACGTGGGTCTCTGAGGTGATACCAGCCACATGTGGGAGTGCTCTCGCTCACGTGAAAATGTGGGGTGGTCGTGTCGGAAGGGCGACGAAAGGCTGATGTGGCGGGAAACCCTCGGGGTCTCTCCGGTGAGTGACTAGGTGCCCGCTGGCCGACAGGTTTTGGGCCTGTACCCGTAGCCGGCAAGCAGATCACGCGACTCCTGGTTGGGGGAGACGATGATCGACTCATCCCGAGGCCCCGTCGGAAGGTCGATGACCGTCGTGGCTCCGGCCCGTCCGGATTTGGAGGCGCTGCGTCCCAGTGAGACCAGGTCTGCGAGCCCGGTACCTGAGTCCAGGGTGATGTTCCCGGCCACGGTGTGCGCCAGCTGATGGAGCGAGATGGGGTTACTGGCTCTCTGCCCGATGGCGGACAGTACGGCCTGCATGACGGTGGCCGTGGACTGGCTGCGGCGTTGGGCGCCGTCGGCCTGGCTCATGGCCACCCAGCTGCCGTCGCGCAGGATCTCCGGGTGCCGTGAGCGGACAAGGGCCAGGGCGTCGATCCCGCTGAGCCGGTGGCGGCCTGCGGAGGTGAGGTTCAGGCCGGTGTAGGCGTCTCGAACGGGCTCAGGGATGTCCACCTCAACGCCTCCCAGGGAGTCGATGATGGTGGCGAACTGAGCCATGTCGATGGTCACCAGATGCGTGGTGGGGATTCCCAGGCCGGTGCACAGGGCGTTGACCGTGTTCTGCGGTCCCGGGACGTAGGTGGTGGCCAGGCGGTCCAGCTCCATGCCCTTGCCGTTGACGGTCAGGTCCCGGGGCAGGTTGATGACGGTGAGTCCGTCCTGGGATGGGCGTACCAGGGCGATGACGTCGGCGCGGGAGCCCTCCACCTCCTGAGTGGTTCCGTAGCGGCTCTGGTCTCCCGGCACGGTGGCGCGCGAGTCGGTTCCCAGGATCAGCCAGGTCTCGCCGGCCGTCGGGGAGGAGGTGGAGGGCATGGCGATATCGACGCGTGCGGGGCGATGAACCAGGACGGCCACGTCCGTCCCCAGCGCCAGGGCGGTCGTCATGACCGCAGTGCTCAGGCCGACGACGATCGTGCGTCGCCTCGACCAGCGCCTGATGCCTGTGCCGCCCCGATCTCGACGGCCTCGCAGCGGCTGGAGGGAGGTGGTGTCGGCGGGGTTCCCGGTGGCTTCCGAGGCCTCCGAGGGGGCTGCGCTGTGCTCGTCGTGGGAGGTGGTGTCCATGGTCTCAGTGTCCGCTTCGGGGCGGTGCAGTGCCGTCAGGCGTGGATGCGCGCGCCGTGTGGCGGTGGCGGGATGGAATGAGACCGCCGGGGAGACAGCATGTGCAGTGCTGTCTCCCCGGCGGGAAGGTGTTCCCAGTCAGACTGGGAGGAGGCGATCAGGCCTTACGACGACGCACGACGAGGGCACCGCCACCGATGGCCACGAGGGCCGCGGCAATGCCGCCGAAGAGCAGGCCGTTGGCACCGGTCTGAGCCAGGGGCTTGCCCGAGGTGGAGGCCGCAGGGGTGGCCTCGGTGCTGGCCGGGACGTTCACGCTGCCGTTGGTGGCGGGAGCGGTCGGGCTGGCGGTGGCGCCACCGTTGTCGGTGATGCCGTTGTCACCGTTCTCCACGAGGTCGAGAGAGCCGTTCTTGGCGACGACGGTCTTGTTGGAGCTGCCGCCCTCGCCGTAGCGGTCGCCCTCGATGGTCAGCGTGTACTCGCCGTCAGGCACGTTCGCGGGAGCCGGAAGCTCGCCCGTGACGTTGCCGTTGGCGTCAGCCTCCAGCGTGCCGACGGGGTAGGTCTTGGAGGAGTCGGTCTTGCTGACCAGGGTGAGGGTGACCTTCTCCTTGGGGGAGAAGCCCTTGACGTCCACCGCGATCTTCTGAGCGCCGTTCTCGTCGGTGGTGATCTTGTAGGTGCCGTCCACGTCGGTGTCGTCGAAGGCGATGCCCTGCTGGTCCTGGCCCTTCTCCTCGCCGTAGGAGACGCAACCGGCCACGAGGGACCAGCCGTCGTCCGAGCCGTCCGTCTTGGCCTCGGCGCCAGTGGACTTGACCAGCTCGGGGATGTTCAGCGTGGTGGACCAGTTGCCCTCGGCGTCGGGGGTGGCCTTCACGATGGTGGAGATCTCGCCCTTCGAGGTGTGGAGGGCGATGCCGACAGCCGCGTCCTTGCCGGTGCAGCCGGTGCCCGACACCGAGAAGGCGGTGTCCGAGGGGTTGACGATGTTGTGCTGGTCGTCGGCGAACTTGATGGCGCCGTCGGCCAGGGCCGGGGAGGCGGCAAGGGAGGCGCCGATGGCGGCTGCCATCACGCTCGCGGCGGCCAGGGGGC
>CAJZFF010000290.1 GCA_915069725.1 uncultured Actinomyces sp. | reverse complement strand
CCCGGCCGCTTCCGTTGTTGCCGTCGCCGCGGCCCTGGTGCTGACCATCGTCTCACGCCGCTCGCGTCGGGGCGAGGCCTCCGAGGCCGGCACCGCCGTCGTCCTCACCAGCTTCTTCTCCATCGGGCTCATTCTGTCCCTGGCCAAGGGCGACATGTCCGGCCAGCTCGAGGCCCTCATGTTCGGTCGCCTCCTGGAGGTCACCGATGCGCGCCTCGCGCAGGCGCTCATCGTGTGCGCCGTCGCGCTCCTGCTCATCATGGTGACCTGGAAGGAGCAGGTGGCCTACGCCTTCGACCGCACCGGTGCCCGGGCCTCCGGGCTGAGGCTCCTCATGCTCGACCTGGTCCTCAACACCGCCATCGCGGCCGCGGTCGTCTCCGCCTCGACGGCGGTGGGGATCCTCCTGGTCATCGGCTACCTCGTCATCCCCGGTGCGACGGCGCGCGTTCTTGCCTCCCGGGTACGCACCATGGTCCTGGTCGCCATCGCGGTGGGTGTGGGCGGGGGGTACCTGGGCATGCTGCTCATGGCCCTGCCCGAGACCTCCGATCAGCCGGTCTCCCCGCAGGCCACCGTGGCCCTGGTGATGACGGGGATCCTCCTGATCGCCGTCGGCGTCTCAACCGCGCGCGAAAGGCTGCGCGGGCCGGCTCGGCGGGCCGGCTCGGTGCAGTCCGCGGCAGCTGTGTCGACCTCGACGACGGTAGGTGCGCAGGCCAGTGCCGATCCCATCGGGGGGCCGGAGGACTCGGCGAGAGGCGTGACCCCGACGACCGAGAGGAGCCGGGTTTGAGAATCGGGTTCGACATCCTCCTGCTGCCCATCATCGAGGTCCTTCTCATGGGGCTCCTGGCCGGGCTCGTGGGCGCGCTCGCGCTGGTCCATCGCCGGATCTTCTTCACCGAGTCACTCACTCACGCGACCTTCCCCGGAGCGATCGTCGGCGTGGTCACCGCCGCCTGGTTCTCGCGGGCGGTTCTCGGCCAGCACGCCGACTTCACCCTCCTGTCCGCGCTGGTGCTGGTGGGAGCCGCCTTCATGTGCCTGCCGATGATCTGGCTCATGCGGCGACTGTCCCAGGTTCCCGGGATCTCCTCCCAGTCGGCCGCCGGCGTCGTCCTCACCTTCGGATTCGCCCTGGGCTACTTCCTCAACAAGTGGTTCGCCCCGCTGCCGATCAAGGTGGACTCCTTCCTGGCCGGTTCCGTGCTCAACGTCAATCGCGTCGATGTCATTGCCGTCGGCGCCGTCCTGGCGCTGACGGTCATCGTGCTCGCGGTGGCCGGGCGGTTCCTCACCTTCTACAGCTTCGACCCGCTGGGATACCGCGCCAGCGGTCTGAAGCCCGCCTGGTCCGAGGGGACCGTCATGGTCATGATTACCCTGACCATCGTGATGCTCGTTCCCGCCGTCGGTACGATCCTGCCCATCGCACTCATTGCCGCGCCCGCGGCCGCGCTGGCGCCCTGGACGCGCACCATGCGGCACCTGCTGATCGCCGCCCCTGTTCTTGGGGCGGTCACGGCCCTGGCCGGGCTGTTGATCGCGGTGCGGCTGAGCCTGTCGGCTGGTGGAGTCATCGCGGTGGCCTCCGGGGTGGTCTACCTGGTCTCGGCCCTGGTCCACGGGGCCGTGATGAGCGGAGCCCGGGTGCCGCAGCTACGCGGGGGATGAGTCCCCAGCGCCCGAATGAAAACGACCGGCGGTCTCCCGGTCTCCATGAGAACCGGAACGATTGAACACCTCAGGAGGCGCGGCGCGAGCGCATGGCTTTCAGCTGGGTGAGTGAGGCGTCATCTGAGAGCTCCTGGTAGCGCGTCGAGCCCCGAGGGACCAGCGCCACCCGGCCCTGGCCATCGTGGTGAAAGCCCCAGCCGTAGCGCTTGGCCAACGGTGAGGAGCGCAGGCAGGCCTGGGGCTTGGCGAAGAAGGCCTCCCGCTGGGCGGCCCGCTCCGGAGGCTCGATGTTCTGACGGATGGCGTGCACCTCGAACAGCAGGTCGTCGGAGGTCAGCTCGTAGGGGCGCTCACTGAGGAGCCGGTACTGGAGGAGGGCGATCGTCGGGGGCTTGCCCTTCGGGCCGGCAGGAGGCTCCTGCGCGTCCTGCGCCGGGCAGTCCTCGGCGACTCGGATGAATGTCTCAGTGTAGTTGGTGCTGCTCATAAGCAGAACGCTAAGGGCGCTGGCCGGGGCGTCATAGAAGAAAGGCGACAGCTGGAGGCCGCCGGCTCTGGCGAGGCACGGGTGCGTGCCACACTAGGAGCCATGTCAGCCGATCCGGACTGCGGTCCACGCCAGTCCCCGATCCGTCCGCAGGAGCGCACAGGGGTGCTGGCACCGGACAACCTCACCCGCTACGGCGCGCACTGGCTGGCACCCGATCCCACAGTGGCCGACGTCGTCGACCAGTACTGGCACGTCTCGTGGAACCTGGGTGACCGGAGCATCGACCAGCGGATCATTGATGCCCCGGCCGTGACCCTGACGGTGGAGGAGGGTGACGTTCCCGCGCCTCTGGTGATCACCGGAGTCCAGGCCCGCGCCTGGCACCGTACGATTCAGGGCCGTGGAAGGGTCTTCGCCATACGGCTGCGACCGGCGGGACTCGCCGTCCTCGGCGCGCTGTCGCCCCAGCGCCTGGCCAACACCACGCTTCCCCTGACCGAGGAGCTCGACGCTGAATTGCACGCACTCATGCGCAGGGTCGCAGCCCACCCCACTCCCCAGGCCCGTGCCCAGGCAGCCGATGAGGCGATCCGGGCACGGCTGGCCGACCACCGGCCCTCGGAGAGCGGCCTTCTGGCCAACCAGGTGGTTGATGAGCTGCGCTCCCGGCTTCACCGGCGTACTGGTGAGTCCCTGCCTGCTGCTCTGCATGTCAGTGAGCGCACGATCCAGCGCTGTCTGCGCGCCACCCTGGGGCGCGGGCCGAGATGGGTGGGGCACCGCATCAGGCTCCAGGAGGTGGTTCTGGCACTCACGGCGCGTCCTGAGGCCGACCTGGCCACGATCGCCGCAGACCTCGGCTTCGCCGACCAGTCTCACCTGTCGGGCGCCTTCAGGGCCGCTTGCGGGCTGAGCCCCAGCGCCTATCGGCGCAGTCTTGAGGCCCTCATCAACGGGTGACGCGGTGGAGGCTGCGCCTGTGAGGCCGGCTCAGGCGGCGATCCCCAGGATGCCGCGCAGATCGGCCTTGATGGCCTCCAGGCGCTCAGCGGCCGCCTCGCGCACCTGGGCCACCGGAGTGTCATTCGTCGGCAGAATCACTTCGCAGTAGCACTTGAGCTTGGGCTCGGTCCCCGAGGGGCGCACGACCACCCGGTCATCCGAGGCCGTGACCCACACCAGGCCGTTCGTGGGGGGAAGGGTGCCGCCGTTGCCGTCCGAGACGCCGTCGAGAAGATCCACCGTCTTGGTGACCGGGGAACCGGCGAGCTTGGCCGGCGCCCCGCCCGAACGCAGACGCTCCATGGTGCTGGTGATGATCTCGAGGTCCTCGACCCGCATGCTCAACGGGCTCGTGGCATGCAACCCGTGGTCACGCGCGAGCCGGTTGAGCAGATCCTGCAGGGTCCGGCCCTGCTGCTTGAGCACGGAGGTCAGCACCGCCAGCCGCACCGAGGCGGAGATGCCGTCCTTGTCCCGCACCGCGGCGGGATCGACGCAGTACCCCAGCGCCTCCTCGTAGCCGAAGACCAGGCCCGGCTCCCGACTGATCCACTTGAAGCCCGTCAGGGTGCGGCGGAACCCCAGCCCATGG
>CAJZFF010000289.1 GCA_915069725.1 uncultured Actinomyces sp. | reverse complement strand
CCGTCGCCCTCCGGTGCGCCGGAGAGTCCCGGCGCCTCCTTCGGGCTGGGGCGCTACAACGCCCCGGCCTCCTCGCGCAGCGCCAGGAGGACGGCCCCGTCATCGCCGTCCGGCACGAGCCCGGCCAAGATCCTCGGCTGGATCCTCTTCGTCCTGCTGTTCATCGTCATCCGGGCCCTCAACGGCTGAGACGCGAGGGAGCGGGGGCGCGGCCCCAGGGGGCGGGCGCGCTTCAGGGTGCGGCGGAGCCCGGGGTCGAGCCGCTCGGGGCGCTGGCGGCCGGGATAGTGATAGGGCTGTTGGAGGCGTAACCGTGCTTGAAGGCCCACACCACGATCTCCAGGCGTGAGACCGTGCCGGTCTTATGGAACAGGCCGGTGATGTGGGACTTGACCGTCGCCTCGGCGATGGCCAGCAGGGAGGCGATCTTGCGGTTCGAGGCCCCCTCGCACAGGAGGTGGAGCACGTCGCGCTCCCGCTGAGAGAGGTGGACGCTGCCGTCCGCACCGCGCACGGAGGCCAGGGCGTAGTCGATCAGGCGCGTCGTCGGCGTCGGGGCCACGACCTTCGCCCCGGAGTGGACCGTGCGCACCGCCGCAATGATCTCCTCGGCCGGCGCGCTCTTGAGCAGGAAGCCGCTGGCTCCCGCTCCCAGGCCCTGCAGGAGGTCCTCGTCGGTGTCCACCGTGGTCAGCAGAATGACCCGGGTCGACGGCGAGAGGCGGAGCACCTCCCTGGTCATCTCCACGCCGTCCATGTGCTCCATATGGACGTCGGTGATGAGGACGTCGACCTGATGGGACTGCACAAATCGCAGGACGGCGCGAGGTGAGCGCGTCGCGGTGAGGATCGTGAAGTCCTCGACGTCGGAGAAATAGGACTCCAGATGGGCCAAGGCCATCGCATCGTCGTCGACCAGGGCCAGGCCGACACAATCGGGAGAAATCTGGGAAGACATGAGTCTCCTTGGGCAGATGTGTGCAGTCCGCGATCAGTGGGGGGCGCGGTCTGCTGGGAACAGTGAACAAACTACCTGAAAAAAGATGATCGCCGTGTAAACGCCCTCAGACGCGCCCCGACGAAAGGTGGAGGGAGCCATCCAAACGGCGAGGAAAGCAATAGATCAAAGGGCGATGCGAGGCTCCGTCGGATTCCGGCAGGCTCATGTTCAACGGCACTTCCCCAAGTGTGCCTCCTCTGTCGTTCCCAGGAAGGAGGGTCCGTGTACCGCTCTGCGCTCATTGAGGGCGTCGCGCCATCACTGGCTCGTGCTGCGTCACTCGAGTCTCCCTTCGGCCTGGTTTCCCGTTCCACCGAGCTGCCCCAAGCGGCCGGAGAGCCGGTCTTCGCGATCTGGACCGGTCTTCTGGGTGATCCCTCTGAGGCGCTGAGGTCACAGCGCACCTGGAATCACCGTGCCGAAGCGGGCAACTTCGACGGGGCCGGCGGGGCCATCGACGCCGATCGCGCCAGACACATCGCGATTGTGGAGACGATGGAGCGCTACTCCAGCTGCTCATGGACGGAGGAGGAGCTGGTGTGGGACACCCCCGCCGGTCTCGGCGAGGCCGCGATCGGACCGGAACGCTGGCCGGCGTGCTCGGCCACCGAGCTGGCGGACCCCGATTGCGGGCTCATCGCCTCAGACCCCCGCGTCCCCCTGCGATGGGTGCGCGGCTGGTCCCTGACTCGCGGCCGTGAGGTCTTCGTCCCAGCGGTGCTGACGTACCTCAACTTCCCGGTGCGCACCCCCTCCGAGCAATTCGTCAACCCCATCTCCACCGGCACCGCCGCGCACTCCGACCTGCGCGAGGCGGTCCTGGGCGGCCTGCTCGAGGTCATCGAGCGCGACTCCATCGCCCTGACCTGGCTCCAGCGCCTGCGCCTGCCCGCGGTCGCCGTCGACCCCTCCACCCTGGGGGAGGAGGTCGCCGAGTACCACCGGGTCGGCACCTCCACCGAGCTGGAGACCCACCTGTTCGACGCCACCACCGACTACGGCGTCCCCACCCTCTACGCCGTCCAGACCTCCCAGGTCGACCCCGAGCTGGCCCAGGTGGTGGCCGCCACCTGCGACATCGACCCGCAGCGGGCGCTGGCCAAGATCCACCGCGAGCTCGCCTCCCTGCGCATCGCCCTGCGCAGCCACGCCCGCGGCCCGCGCGCCCAGGAGATCAAGGGCCAGGACCTCACCGTCGTCGGTGGCGCCCTGGCCGACGCCGACCTGTCCATGCGCCACGTCTTCGACTTCCTCCTGGAGGGGGAGCGGCCCGTCCACGCCCTCGATGAGATCGGCACCCTCCCGGTGTCCAGGTCCAGAGCCGACGGCGTCGGCGGCAGTGCCGGCCCTGACCCGCTGGAGCAGGTCGTCGCCAACCTGGAGCGGGCCGGCGCCGAGGCCATCGTCGTCGACATCACCACCGACGAGACCCGCCAGGTCGGCATGCACGTCATCAAGGCCCTCATCCCCGAGGCCATGCCCCTGTCCTTCAGCCACCACGCCCGCTACCTGGCCACGCCCCGTCTCTACGAGGCGCCCCGGGCGATGGGCCTGACCGTCCACGACGAGTCGGGGATCAACCCCGTCCGCCAGCCCTTCGCCTGAGCCCGATGCCCGCATCTCCGTCCGCCTCACTGACCGACACCCAGGAGCCCCGACCCGACATGAGCACGACGCCGCCCGCACCGGCCGCACTGCCGGCACAGTCGCTGGCACCGCAGGCCCCCACGGAGCCGGTGACCGCCTACCTGCCCCAGGGCGGATTCGCGCGCGCCGTCGCCACGCGCCTCGCCGGTCCCAGCGACGTCGTCATCCCGGTCGACCAGGGGCTGGTCAGCGCCTACATCCCCTACGCCGACCGCGCGGTCCTCATCGCCGACCCCGACCAGACCGGCCTGCGCGAGGACCTCGACACCCTGTCCTTCACCCGGGGGATGCCCTCCCTGGGCCTGGAGCTCTTCCCCACCGAGCTGCGTTGCGGGCCGCTCGTGGTCCCCGGCCGCAGCGCCTGCTACCGCTGCTACGACCGGCGCCGCCGCCAGCACGGCTACCGCCCCCTGCCCCCCGAGGTCGTCTCCGAGCACGGCCCGCTGGAGCAGGCCTACGCCCACCACCACGTGCTCCTGGGCGCCGGCCTCATCTCCCTGGCCCTGCAGACCCTCGACGCCCCCGGTCCCCAGGCCCCGGCTGTGCAGAGCACCGACGACGTCGCCCCGATCGGTGGCCGGGTGTGGACCATCGACCTCGTCTCCGGCATCACCACCTGCTCGCCGACCGTGGCCGTGGACCGCTGCGAGACCTGCTCGACTCGCTACGAGGGGCGCCGCGACGGCCTGCCCGCGCTCGCGGCCCTCCTGCCCAAGCGGCGTGGGGAGGTGGCCTGAGATGGCCGGGGACGCCACGAGCTCCGTCATGCGTGCCGGCGACGTCGGTCGCGCCGCCCGCCGCGACCTGCAGTTCCGCATCCCCCGCAAGCCCGTAGTGCGCCTGGGCCTGCGCGCCCGGCCCGAGGAGACCGGCTGGATCATCGACGGCGCCCGCAAGAGCCAGGTCCTGGGAGGCGCCTTCGCCCGCGAGCACATGGGCCCCCTGCTCCAGGCCTGCGACGGCACCCGCACCCTCGATGAGATCGGCGAGGTCACCGGCGTCGGCCCCCAGGCAGCCTTCGAGGCCGTCTCCCTGCTGTGGACCGGCGGCATCGTCGAGGAGGGCGACACCGACCCGCTCCCCGACCCGCAACCGGCTCCGGAGCTGGCCTGCCTGCTGTCGCGCCT
>CAJZFF010000288.1 GCA_915069725.1 uncultured Actinomyces sp. | reverse complement strand
CGAGGGGCGGCCAGTGGCCCGCCGATGAGACCGCCGGTCCCGATGCCGCCGCCCCGGTGCGGGGGCTGCCGCCGGTGACAGACCCCGTCGAGCAGCTCGAGCGTGAGGCCCTGGCCGTCATCATCCAGTTCCCAGTGGCGGCCCACCAGGCCGGTGCAGACGAGCTCGGGGCCGACTCCTTCGGCCAGCTCACCCACCGGGCCGTCTATGAGGCCGTCGCCGCCGCCGGAGGCACTGGGGAGGTGCCGGGGCTGGTCCAGCAGGCGGTGGCCGCCGGCATGGGGGAGCAGGAGGCACAGCGCCGGGCCACACTGCGTTGGCTCCAGCAGGTGCGCGACGGCGCCATCGGCCTGGTCGAGGCCGCCATTACCGAGCTCGCCGTGGCACCCCTGCCCCTGCCCACGATCCGGGGGCGGGGCACCGAGGTGGACGCTTCCGGTCTGGAGCGCTACGCCAAGGGGGTGCTCGACTCCCTGGCCGTCATGGGCATTAACCGCAGGCTCGTCGAGATGCGCTCACGCCACCGGAGGATGTCGCCGCAGGAGGAGGGCTACCGTGAGCTGTTCTCCCAGATCGCCGCCCTCGAGCAGCGCCGCATGCAGATCAGGCAGGGGACCTGAGACCGGGCGGTGACCCACGTCGGCGAGCAGGTGCAGGTAGCCTGGCGGTCATGCCGATCCTGCGCCGTCGTCAAGGCACACCCACCCGCTCCACCGCCACGCTTCCACTGCAGATGCGCGAACAGCTGCGCGAGCCCGACCTGGGGGCCGTTCCCCTGGACGCGGACGGCTCGGCGTGGGCGGTGGCCACGGCAGGCGCCCTGGTGGTCTTCAATGGGCGCAGCAGGCCCGAGACCCACCCCTGGGACGAGGTGGAGCAGGGGAGCTGGGACGGCCAGGAGCGCGTCTTCACCCTGAGGTGGACGCAGCAGGACCGCGAGGACCTGACCTTGAAGGTCCCGGCCGGAGTCCGCAACGGCGATGCCTACGCCTCAGCGGACGTGGCCCCCTTCGCCAAGGCCCTGCGCCAACGGGTCGAGGCCGCCATCATCCACAGCGCCGTGGCAACGCTCCCCAGTGGCGCCACGGCCACGGCCAGCGTGCGTCGGGGCAGTGACGGCGAGCTCTACTCCGTCACCCGGCCCCTGATCTCACAGGTCGATGAGGCGGAGGATCGCCGCGCGATTCAAGAGCTGGAAAACCGCGTCCGTGAGGGTGTGGGCCTGCCCACACGGTAGGATGTCGTTGGAATATCAGGGTTTCTTGTGCTTCGCTGGATTCGACGTCGCCGCGGGATGTTGCTAAAGTTCACTGCGCGTCAAACGCATTCCTGCGTAGCTCAATGGCAGAGCATCCGACTGTTAATCGGACGGTTGCTGGTTCGAGTCCAGCCGCAGGAGCAACCAGGGGAGTCCTCGGTCGATCAGGCCGGGGACTCTTCCTTTTCCATGTATTCGGTCCCGGGGTCAGGTGGCCTGTTCCGGATGGCGCTGGTGTGATGGCGAGCAGCAGATCACGAGATGGGTCGAATATGACCGCGTCGCTCCGGTCATGGGAGGATGCCACCATGGCATACCGTGACATCCGCATCATCGGCGACCCGATCCTGCGCACCGAGTGCGACTGGATCACTGACATCGACGACTCCGTCAAGGCCCTGGTCGAGGACCTGCTCGAGACGGTCGATGAGGACGGCCGGGCCGGCCTGGCCGCCAATCAGATCGGGATCGGTCTGCGCGCCTTCTCCTGGAACATCGACGGCGAGATCGGCTACATCCTCAACCCCAGGATCGTCGAGGTGTCCAAGGACGAGTACCAGGACGGGGACGAGGGCTGCCTGTCAGTGCCGGGCCTGTGGTTCCCCACGGAGCGGGCCTGGTACGCCCGTGCCGAGGGGGTGGACCTGGACGGCAAGGAGGTCGTCGTCGAGGGGGAGGAGCTCATGGCTCGTTGCATCCAGCACGAGTGCGACCACCTGGAGGGCCACCTCTACCTCGACCGCCTCGACCGCAAGAACCGGGCCAAGGCGATGAAGGAGCTACGAGCGCAGGGACTGTAACGTCCCCAGGACGCAAACCGGGTGGGGCAACAGGTTGCGAGACCTGTTGCCCCACCCGGTTTTCAGCAGGCGATGAGGCGTTTTGTGCTCGGCGTTCCTAGCCGACGCGGTGCAGCCAGCGCACGGGCGCGCCGGCTCCGGCATAGCGGAAGGGCTCGAGCTCGTCGTCCCAGGCCTGTCCCAGCGCCAGGTCGAGCTCGCGGCGCATCCTGTCAGGATCAGCCGCGTAGACGAGCGCGGCACGGATCCGGTCCTCGGGTACGACGACGTTGCCGTGAACATCCGTCTGGGCGTGGAAGATGCCCAGGTCCGGGGTATGGGACCAGCGGCCGCCGTCGGTCCCCACGCTCGCCTCCTCGGTGACCTCGTAGCGCAGGTTCGCCCAGCCGCGCAGGGCGGAGGCAAGGCTGGCTCCTGTTCCGGCGGGCCCCACCCAACTGGTCTCGGCCCGCATCATGCCCTGGGCCGCAGGCTGCTCGGTCCAGTCGAGGTGGACACGCGAACCGAGCACCTCGGCCGCTGCCCACTCGATGTGGGGGCAGAGCGCCCGAGGTGCTGAATGCACGAAAAGTACACCGCGGGTGTAGGCACCGATCATGAGTATCGCCTCCTGGTTGGTTTCGAGATTCGCCTTCCCCAACGGTCTCGACCCGCAACCGGGCTCATGTCATGACGTACGCGGCATGCACGGCTATTGTGCCTGACCGCACCGGCCGGGTCCAGCGCCGTGGGTCACAGGCGAGGTCTCACGGCACCGCCCGCCCGAGCACGACTACTGGCGGGTGAGGAGCAGAGCGACGTTGTGCCCACCGAAGCCGAAGGAGGTGCTGGCCGCCGTCGTCAGCTGGGGCAGGCCCCGGCCCTGTGGTCCAACAACGTCCAGCCCGAGCTGGGCCAGCTCCGGATCCACCCCGGCCGGCAGCAGCGTGGGCGGGGCACAACGCTCCTGCAGCGCCATGACGGTCAGCACCGCCTCCAGCCCCCCGGCCCCGCCCAGGAGGTGACCGGTGGCGGACTTCGTGGCACTGACGGCCGCGTTCGGAACCGTCCTGGCCAGGACACCGGCCTCGACGACGTCGCCGGCCGGTGTCGAGGTGGCGTGAGCGTTGATGTGCCCGACAGCGCCGGGGGCAAGCCCCGCGCGCTCCAGAGCCAGCCGCAGGGCTCGCTCCTGCTGCGCGCCCGATGGTTCCGGGCGTGCGACGTCGTAGGCGTCGGCAGTTACACCGGAGCCCGCCAGCACGGCCAGGATCCGAGCTCCTCGGGCCTTGGCATGCGCGGCGCGCTCCAGAACGAGGAGCCCGGCGCCCTCGCCCAGGACGAAGCCGTCGCGGTCCGGGGCGAAGGGGCGTGAGGCGGTCTGCGGGTCGGCGTTGCGCGTCGACAGGGCCCGCATGGCGCCGAAGGCTGCCACGGTCATCGGGTGGAGGGCCGCATCGGTCCCCCCGGCCACCACGACGTCAGCCCGCCCCAGACTGATGAGATCCGCGCCGTAGGCGATGGCCTCTGCCCCCGACGCGCAGGCCGAGACAGGAGCATGGATGCCGCCGTGGGCCCCCAGCTCGATCCCGACGGTGGCGGCCGGGGCGTTGGGCATGAGCGCCGGGACCGCCGTCGGCAGAACCCGCCGGGGCCCTTTCCCCCTCAGGGTGTCCCACGCCTCCATGACCGACAGGACCGGCCCCATGCCCGGGGAGACGGACACCGCCAGACGCTGGGAGGCGA
>CAJZFF010000287.1 GCA_915069725.1 uncultured Actinomyces sp. | reverse complement strand
CTTGGCCCGTCCGAGGCGATCTACCAGGCCTGGTTCGACAAGTACCTTCAGGGCGCCGGCATCAAGGACACCTCTCAGCAGCACACCTGGGCCTTCCTGGGTGACGGTGAGATGGACGAGCCCGAGTCGCGCGGCATGCTGCAGCTGGCCGCCAACCAGCAGCTGGACAACCTCACCTTCGTCATCAACTGCAACCTGCAGCGCCTCGACGGCCCGGTGCGCGGAAACGGCAAGATCATCCAGGAGCTCGAGGCCTTCTTCAAGGGCGCGGGCTGGAACGTCATCAAGGTGATCTGGGGCCGTGGCTGGGACCAGCTCCTCGCCGCGGACAAGGACCACGCCCTCGAGCACCTCATGATGGAGACCCTCGACGGCGACTACCAGACCTTCAAGGCCAACGACGGCGCCTACATCCGTGAGCACTTCTTCGGCCGCGACCCGCGCACCGCCGAGCTCGTCAAGGACTGGACCGACGACGAGATCTGGGCCCTGCAGCGCGGCGGCAACGACTACCGCAAGATGTACGCCGCCTACAAGGCGGCCACGGAGCACAAGGGCCAGCCCACTGTCATCCTGGCGCACACGGTCAAGGGCTACCTCCTGGGCGGCCACTTCGCCGGCCGTAACGCCACCCACCAGATGAAGAAGCTGACGCTGGACGACCTCAAGGCCCTGCGCGACCGGCTCCACATCCCGATCACCGACGAGCAGCTCGAGGCCAACCCGAAGATGCCGCCGTACTACCGGCCGGCCGACGACGACCCCTCGCTGCTCTACATGCTCGACCGGCGCCGCCAGCTCGGCGGCTTCATCCCCGAGCGCCGCGATGCCGGTGTCGAGCTCGAGCTGCCCGGTGACAAGACCTACGACATCCTCAAGGGCGGCTCGGGCAAGCAGGAGGTCGCCTCCACGATGGCCTTCGTGCGTCTGCTCAAGGAGCTCATCAAGGACAAGGGCATCGGCCGTCGCATCGTCCCGATCGTTCCGGACGAGTCACGCACCTTCGGGCTGGAGTCACTCTTCCCCACGAAGAAGATCTTCAACACCCAGGGTCAGAACTACACACCAGTCGACGCCGACATGATGCTGTCCTACCGGGAGTCCGCCTCCGGTCAGCTCATGCACACGGGCATCAACGAAGCCGGTTCGACCTCCCTGTTCCAGGTGGCCGGTACGAGCTACGCCACCCACGGCGAGCCCATGATCCCGGTCTACATCTTCTACTCGATGTTCGGCTTCCAGCGCACCGGCGACCAGTTCTGGGCTGCCGGCGACCAGCTGACCCGCGGCTTCATCATCGGGGCCACCGCCGGGCGCACCACCCTGACCGGTGAGGGCACCCAGCACATGGACGGTCACTCCCCTGTCATCGCGGCCACCAACGACGCCGTCGTCAGCTACGACCCGGCCTATGCCTACGAGATCCGACACATCGTGCGCGACGCCCTGGAGCGCTGGTACGGCCCGGACTCGGGTCGCAACCGCGACGTCATGTACTACCTGACCGTCTACAACGAGCCGATTCACCAGCCCGCTGAGCCCGACGGCGTCGACGTCGAGGGAATCCTGCGCGGTATTCACCGCATCAGCACGGCTCCTGACGGCGAGGGCCCTGAGGTCCAGCTCCTGGCCTCCGGCGTCGGAGTGCCCTGGATCGAGGAGGCTCGCCGCATCCTGGCCGAGGACTGGGGCGTGCGCGCCGCCACCTGGTCCGTCACCAGCTGGAACGAGCTGCGGCGCCAGGCCCTGGAGGTGGAGAAGGCCAACTTCCTGGCCCCCGACGCCGAGCAGCAGGTCCCCTACCTGACGCAGAAGCTCTCCGAGGCCACTGGTCCCTTCATCGCGACCAGCGACTACGACCACCTGGTCCCCGACCAGATCCGCGCCTGGGTGCCCGGCGACTACTACACCCTGGGCGCCGACGGCTTCGGATTCTCCGACACCCGGGCCGCCGCCAGGCGCCACTACCTCATTGACGCCCAGTCGGTGGTGGTGCGTGCCCTCCAGGCTCTGGTGGAGCAGGGGCGCCTCGACCGCTCCGTCCTGGCCCAGGCCGTTGCCCGCTATGACTTGACCAACGTCAACGCAGGCACCTCCGGGTCCCAGGGAGGGGAGTCCTGATCCGCCCCGTGCGGCTATAGTTGGACGCACTGACCAATTGTGGTGCCGGTGGAGCGCGGTCTTCCGTGTTCCACCGGCACCACCATGTCTGCCGAATGAGGTCCCCCCTTGTCCCGCTCCCAGCTCCTGCGCTCGACCGCCTTCATGGCCGCGTGCCTGCTGACCCTGTCCGGTTGCTCAGTCGGCTGGACCGGCGCCAGGGGGACGTCGTCGGCACCTCCGGACCAGGCTCAGGACGCCGCCCCGGAGGGCGCGGAGGAGCCCACCGGGAAGCTGGAGGACCCCAGCCCCATGGATCCGTTGGAGTACGGCAACTGCACGTCCTCTGACATCCAGGAATACGACGACGAGCTGACCAACAACGACGCGGAGGACACCCGCGCCCAGGCGGAGGCCCAGGTCACCAAGGTCATACCGGCCTCCGAGCAGGTCAGCGTCACCGCTAACGAGCTCTCCACCGATCAGGTGGTCAAGGTCTCGGCAGGCGCTCGAGACGTAACAATCACCGCACAAAGTCTTGTGGTCGTCATCGAAGGGGAGATCGAGTCACTGACCGTCAACGGCTTCGACAACACGGTCTGGATCGGAGCCTCCAATAAAGTCACGTTCGGCTCGAACGACGGCGACAGCCAGAATTACGTCTTCTGGCACTCCAGGCCTCCCCAGGCGAAGGTGGATCCGCAAGGCCTCAACATCATCGGCAAGGATGTTCACGCCCCTGTCGTCCGTTCCTGCCGATCCTTCTCATGATGCCTTGGGAGACAGAGCCGGAAGCAGCCCTCCGATGTCGGCGAGGCAGTGCGACAAGCCGCCGACTGCCCGCCGACCTTCGGAAGGCCGATTCCCCTTACTCCTCCGCGCCAGGCGCCGCGGACACAACCGGCGGAGTTGACGGATCGGATCCTGAGTAGACGTTCAAGTCGCGGAAATGGGGACGCAGAAGGTTCTCGGGGCTGAGAATCTCATCAAGAACCGACTCATCGAGCAGCCCCATCTCCAGAACCACCTCGCGCACGCTGCGTCCCGAACGGGCGCATTCACGGCCCACCAGGTCGCCGTTGTGATGACCGATCACCGGGTTGAGGTAGGTAACGATTCCAATCGAGTCCAGCACATTGCGGCGACACACCTCCTCGTTGGCCTCAATCCCCACGACGCACAGCTCCCGCAGGGTCGACATCCCGCGGGTGAGCAGATTGATCGACTCGAAAATCGCCTGGGCGATCACCGGTTCCATGACGTTGAGCTGGAGCTGTCCCGCCTCAGCGGCGAAGGTCAGCGCCACATCGTTCCCCATGACCTTGAAGCAGACCTGGTTGACCACCTCGGGGATCACCGGATTGACCTTGGCCGGCATGATGGAGGAACCGGCCTGGCGTTCAGGCAACCTGATCTCCCCCAGCCCCGCACGAGGCCCGGAGGACAGCAGGCGCAAGTCGTTGCAGATCTTGGACAGCTTCACCGCCAGGCGCTTGATCGCCGCATGCATCGAGACGTAGGCACCCGTGTCACTCGTGGCTTCCAGCAGGTCATGCGCTCCTCGAATGTCCAGACCGGTGATCTCCCGCAGACGCCCGACAACAGTGCGCTGGTAGTCCGGAGGCGTGTTGAGCCCCGTGCCGATCGCCGTGGCCCCAAGGTTCACCTCCAGAAGCAGGGCGGC
>CAJZFF010000286.1 GCA_915069725.1 uncultured Actinomyces sp. | reverse complement strand
ACTCACGCGAGCACGGTAGCAACGTGGCCGGTGCCCGACAAACGGGGCGAAGTCCCCATCTTCGCTCGTCCGGCGCCGCAGGTACGTGGCCTGTACGCCCACGGGGGCGGGCCTACTTGCCGACGCCGCCTCCACCGCCTCCGTAGACCGGACGGTGGCGATAGGTCCGTGAGGAGCTCGAGTCCGAGGTGCTGGTGGAGTCGGCGCCGTTGGAACGACTGCTGCTGGAGCAAGCGGAGAACAGCCCGACGGCGAGCACGATGCTGACGATGGCAGCGACGATGGCGCATCCGATGTTCCGGCCCGCCTTGCGGGCGACGGGTCGACTGTTGCAGAGGACGCGCCCGAAGAGCTGCTTCTGCTGAGCAGTGGACAAGGTGGTCTTGCGGTAGGCCAGGAGGTCACGGAAACGGTGACTGTCGATGGTCAGTCTGCTGGTGACACCGGCCGGGTCCGTCAACCGCACCTCGGCGTAGGTCATGGTCTCGCCGATGTTGAGTGGGCACACCGGGGAACCGATGACGTTCTCAAGGGTCCCGGTGGTCACCTCCTCGACCATGCCCCGGTGCTGGACGCCGTTGATCGTCAGCGGCATCATCTGGCCAACGGTCAGGGCCCACGGCTCGATCTTCTCCTGGAGACGAACGGATTCGTAGAAGAGGACCTCGCCGGGATCATGGTCGACCTCGACCCAGGTGTCGGCGTTGCTGGCCCCGATGAGCTGCCACTCCTCCCAGTAGTAGAAGCAGTGGTCCTGGGTGTCCCACTCCTTGAAGAGCAGGCAGCCTGTGACCGACAGGGCGCCTGCAGTCCCCTGGAGCAGGTCACCGACCTGCAGGTTGCCTCGTGTGCCGTTCACCAGGACCCTCCCACCTGCTCAGGGGGTAACGGGGCGCCGCTGCCGCCGTCGGTACCTGATCCGCCTGTCATCACGCGGGCACAGTAGCAACGCGGACATGCCCCGGCAAACGGATCGCACTCCCCATGATCCGGCCCCACTAAGCGGGAACGAACGGACCAGGATTCGGCCTGGCTCATGGGCGTCGGTGGATGAGTTCAGGGTCCAGGTTCCGTGTGAGACTGTCCCCATGCGCGTTGCTGAGATCGCCGAGCTGACCGGGACGACGGTGCGCACGGTGCGCTACTACCACTCGCTGGGGCTGCTTCCGGTTCCCGGCGAACGTGGCGGATGGCGCGACTACGACCTGAGCCACGTGGCCCGGCTCTCCCGGATCCGTTGGCTGGTCCAGGCCGGCGTGTCCCTGGAGACCATCGCACGCGTCCTCGACGAGCCTGAGACAACCGTCGTTGAGCAGGTCAAAGACGCCCCCGCAGCTGAATCGCCCTCGGTGGCCGGGAACGTTGTCGAGGATCTGGCCGAAGCCCTGGCCGCCGTGGAGGATCACCTGGCCGAGGTGACCAGGCAAAGAGACATGCTCGCCGGCCTGCTGGAGCGAGCCAGAACCGGTTCAACCGTCTCACCGATGTCCCCACGCATGGCGGCCTTCTTCGACCGGCTGGAGCAGGCCGCTCCCGATGAGGCCACACGCTGCGCCGTGCGCAAGGAGCGGGACCTGACCGATCTGGCCTGCTACCGCGGTCAGATGCCGCCGGAGGCGGAGTTCTTGTTCGTCGACCCAGATCCTCGCTACGACGCCGAGTCGCTGGCCCTCTACTCCCAGGATCCGGCCGAGTTGTCAGACACGCAGATCGAGCAACGTGCCCATGCGATGATCTCCCGGATGGAGGCCCGGCTGCCGCCTGAGCGCCTTGCGGCCCTGGCCGGCAGCGTCGACACCGAGTCGGTGCGGGAGCTCTTCGGCCTCATCGGCACTACTGGTTACCCCGATGCACGACTCACGCGAGCCTTGGAACGGGAGTTCCTCACCGCAATCGCCCGATGGCGCTCGAGCGAGTAAGCGACACTCAAACTTGCCCGGTTGACGCACCACCGACATCGATTTCCGACGCCCTCTTCGCTCACTGCATGTAGCGATCCCAGTAGCCGGCCTCCGATTCAGTCTGCTCGACGACGTCGATCCACAGGCCACTGGGGTCGGCGAACCCGAACCGGCGCTGGCCGAAGGGCTCGTCAGTGAGTGGGTACGTCACCGCGAGTCCTCTGCCCGTCAGCTCGGCATGAGCCGCTGCTGCGTCGTCGACCTCCAGCTCGAAGCAGGCGCCGGTTCCGGCGAAGGCATCGGGCCTTGGAGGAGCAGAGGGGTGGTCCGGCGTCATGAAGGCGATCGATGATCCGCTGCCCTCATCCGTCATCAAGGTGAACCAGGAACTGTCGAAAACAGGACGGAAGCCGAGGAATCGCTGCCAGAAGTCTCGCGCCTCATCCTTTCGGTCAGTGACGATGATCGGGTAGTTGTCTCGGATCCGCATAGTCGCCTCTCAGGTGCCATCGAAGGATTCGCATACCATTGGTACGCGAAACTAGTTCACATACTTTCGGTATGTCAATTGTCGAGGTGCTTCATGGCAGGAACGAGAACAGCCCAGCGCAGGGCGACGCAGGCGGCACTCATCACCGCGGCTCGGCAGCGCTTCGCCTCCGAGGGTTACAACGCGGTGCGGCTAGGCGACGTCGTCGATGCGCTCGGAATGACCAAGGGAGCGCTCTACCATCAGTTCGCTGGCAAGAAGGATCTCTTCCTCGCAGTCCTTCGGCAGGTGCAGCAGGAGGTCGCTGACCGGGTTCAGGACGCCGCTCGGCCATGCGCGGATCCCTGGAAGGAACTCGTCGCGGGATGCGAGGCGTTTCTTGCCTCCTACAGTGACCCCGAGATCCGGCAGATCATGCTCATTGACGCGCCGACGGTGCTGGGTTGGCGCGAGTGGAAGGAGATGGATGAAGCATCCTCCGAAAGGCTCCTCACGGAGGCTCTGGTCAGTCTCATGAAGGACGGCACCCTCGTCTCCCAGCCGGTGGAGCCCGTGGTTCGTTTGCTGTCCGGAGCGATGAACGAGGCCGCGTTGTGGCTTGCCGAGACCGAGTCACCAACGGCACTGAAAGACACCATGGACGCATTGCTCTGCATGCTCGGTTCACTGCGAGCCGATGGGACCGCACCAGCAGCTGAGGCGAGTAGCGTCACTGGTATGAGTCAGCGCCTTCCTTCATCTGACAACGTCGTTCTCAAAGGCATCCGTGAGGAGCCCAGCGCCGAGGACGGAGCACGGGTCCTGGTGGACCGGCTCTGGCCCCGTGGCGTGTCCAAGGAGCGCGCCGCTCTCGACGAGTGGGCCAAGGACGCCACCCCTACCACCGAGCTGCGGCGGGCCCTCCACAACGGGGAGATGCCCTGGCCCCAGTTCGTCGATGCCTACCGTGCCGAGCTCACCGAACGGCCCGAGGCGGTTGCCGCCGTCGAGCACCTGCGCGACAAGGCACTCATGGGACGCGTAACGCTCCTGTTCGCCGGCCACGACCATATCCACTGCCACGCGCGCGTCCTGCGCGAGGCGATTCTCGGTGTCGAGGAGGACCTGACATGAACCCCGCTATCGATGGCGCTGCGGAGCTCTAGCCCCGCACGACCTCTCCCAAGAACAGGAGATTCCACCCATGACCTGGTTGATGGCACTCAACGCCGTTGTCGCACTGGGGTCCGCGTTCTTCGGCCTCGTCGCGTTGTTCAAGCCCCAGGCGATGCCTGGACGACCGTTGGCCCATGACCCAGGCTCGAAGATGACGGAACCGAGCGAGGCGACGACCTACTTCGCACGCATGTATGCGGCCAGAGCCGTCCCGTTCGGGATCGCCACGGCAGCCGTGGCCGTCCTGCTG